>NZ_JAVFXA010000049.1:0-1535 GCF_040981195.1 Kocuria oxytropis
GCAGCGATCCGCGAAGTGACCGAGGAGTTAGTGGAGGAATACCAAAGCAGCTCACTCGATCGTGAAGTCAAACGGCGGCGAACGATCAATCGAGATCGGCGTAAGGAACTACGAAATCGTTTCGTAGAGAGCGCCCGAGACAACCTCCCGGGAGTCCGGTAGTCGATCGGCTTGTTGAGGCCTTTCACCAGGTTGCCTAACGTGCGGTGACGGTCGAAGTGGGCTGACCCCGTTTGGTAGGTCCGGTGGTTGTGTGAGTCGTCCTGTTGCCCGGGGGTCCGGGCAGTGAGACTGGTCAGATCATGACGAACAGCAGGAAGCGTCACACCTCGGAGCAGGTCGTCCGTAAGCTCGGGCAGGCCGACAGGATGCTCGCGGGCGGTAGCGACATCGCCGGGGTGTGTCGAGAGCTCGGAGTGTCCGAGCAGACGTACTACCGGTGGCGGAACCAGTACGGCGGGCTGAAGGCCGACGACGCGAAGCGGCTGAAGGAGCTCGAGAAGCAGAACGCCACGCTCAAGCGGCTGCTCGCCGAGGCAGAGCTCGAGAAGGCCGCGCTCAAGGAGCTGGCTGAGGGAAACTTCTAGGCCCGGGCAGGCGCCGCGCCGCCGTCGACCACCTCAAGCGCAAGCTGCGGGTGAGCGAACGAATGGCGTGCCGTCTGGCCGGGCTGAGCAGGTCCGCATACCGTCGCCCGCTCCAGGGTGAGACGACAGCCGACCCGGACCTGGCGTTGCGGGACTGGCTGCGGGCGTATGCGAAGAAGCACCCGCGGTGGGGATACCGCAGGGCCTACCACGATGCCCGCGGCGAGGGGTGGGTCGTGAACCACAAGAAGATCCAACGGCTCTGGCGCGAGGAAGGGCTGCGCGTCCCGCAGCGGCGTCACCGCAAACGCGTTGGGTCTTCGACCGTCGACGCCCCGGCAGCGGTCGCACCGAACCTCGTGTGGGCGGTGGACTTCCAGTTCGACGCGGACGAGCAGGGCCGTCCGATCAAGATCTGCTCCATCGTCGACGAGCACACCCGCGAGTGCATCGGCGGGCTCGTCGAACGGTCGATCACCGCGGACCGGCTCACCGCCCACCTCGAGGACCTCGTCGCCGTCCGGGGCGCCCCCGCGGTGCTCCGATCCGACAACGGCCCCGAGTTCATCAGCGACGCGATGGCCGACTGGGCCGGCACCCGCACCGGCCTGTTCTACATCCCGCCCGGCTCGCCCTGGCACAACGGGTACGTCGAGTCGTTCAACAGCAGGCTCCGCGACGAGTGCCTGAACATCAACAGCTTCTACTCGCTGCTCCACGCCCAGGTCGTGATCGGCGACTGGAAGACCGAATACAACCACGACCGCCGGCATTCATCGCTCGGCTACCTCGCACCCGTCGACTACGCTCGGCAATGCACCCATCAATCGGAAACCGACGACTCGCACAGCGACCGGACCGAATGAAGGGGGCGGCCCACCCGCGGTGGGGATACCGCAGGGCCTACCACGATGCCCGCGGCGAGGGGTGGGTCGTGAACCACAAGAA
>NZ_JAVFXA010000050.1:0-1480 GCF_040981195.1 Kocuria oxytropis
TACCTGTTGACTTTTAAGAGATTAAGAGTAATATAGCCGACCTAGCTTGCTGGTGACGAACCAGTAAGAAGATCATTAAGAGAATTGAAGAACAACTTGTGTGGATTTTTACTGATTGATTAATCGAAATAATTTTCATTGATTGATTGGTTTAAATTACTCGAAGTTTATTTGAGCGAAATTTAAGTCAGTAATTGATGAGCCAGAATTGGCACCTTGTCTATAATAAGGTGCAAAATGATTTTAACTGAAGAGTTTGATCATGGCTCAGATTGAACGCTGGCGGCAGGCTTAACACATGCAAGTCGAGCGGGGGAAGGTAGCTTGCTACCGGACCTAGCGGCGGACGGGTGAGTAATGCTTAGGAATCTGCCTATTAGTGGGGGACAACATCTCGAAAGGGATGCTAATACCGCATACGTCCTACGGGAGAAAGCAGGGGATCTTCGGACCTTGCGCTAATAGATGAGCCTAAGTCGGATTAGCTAGTTGGTGGGGTAAAGGCCTACCAAGGCGACGATCTGTAGCGGGTCTGAGAGGATGATCCGCCACACTGGGACTGAGACACGGCCCAGACTCCTACGGGAGGCAGCAGTGGGGAATATTGGACAATGGGGGGAACCCTGATCCAGCCATGCCGCGTGTGTGAAGAAGGCCTTATGGTTGTAAAGCACTTTAAGCGAGGAGGAGGCTACTCTAGTTAATACCTAGGGATAGTGGACGTTACTCGCAGAATAAGCACCGGCTAACTCTGTGCCAGCAGCCGCGGTAATACAGAGGGTGCGAGCGTTAATCGGATTTACTGGGCGTAAAGCGTGCGTAGGCGGCTTATTAAGTCGGATGTGAAATCCCCGAGCTTAACTTGGGAATTGCATTCGATACTGGTGAGCTAGAGTATGGGAGAGGATGGTAGAATTCCAGGTGTAGCGGTGAAATGCGTAGAGATCTGGAGGAATACCGATGGCGAAGGCAGCCATCTGGCCTAATACTGACGCTGAGGTACGAAAGCATGGGGAGCAAACAGGATTAGATACCCTGGTAGTCCATGCCGTAAACGATGTCTACTAGCCGTTGGGGCCTTTGAGGCTTTAGTGGCGCAGCTAACGCGATAAGTAGACCGCCTGGGGAGTACGGTCGCAAGACTAAAACTCAAATGAATTGACGGGGGCCCGCACAAGCGGTGGAGCATGTGGTTTAATTCGATGCAACGCGAAGAACCTTACCTGGCCTTGACATACTAGAAACTTTCCAGAGATGGATTGGTGCCTTCGGGAATCTAGATACAGGTGCTGCATGGCTGTCGTCAGCTCGTGTCGTGAGATGTTGGGTTAAGTCCCGCAACGAGCGCAACCCTTTTCCTTACTTGCCAGCATTTCGGATGGGAACTTTAAGGATACTGCCAGTGACAAACTGGAGGAAGGCGGGGACGACGTCAAGTCATCATGGCCCTTACGGCCAGGGCTACACACGTGCTACAATG
>NZ_JAVFXA010000051.1:0-1442 GCF_040981195.1 Kocuria oxytropis
GGCCCTTCACAGATGAGCATGGGTAGGCGTCTTCCGCCACGGCCGGTGGCCGCCGGCGGCGAGCAGGGCGCGTAGCCGGTAGTTGTCGAAGTTGCGGAAGCCCCGGGCGACCCTGCGCATCGTCTCGATCACCCCGTTGACGGCCTCGGTGGGCCCGTTCGAGGCGCCGTTGGTGTCGAAGTAGGCCAGGATCGCGGCCCTCCAGCGGCGCAGTGTGCGCCCGAGCCGGGCGACTTCCGGGATCGGGCAGGTCGGGAAGGTGCCCAGGATCTCGGCGACGAGCCGGCGTCCGGCTTCGGGGCGGGCGTGGTAGACGGCGCGCAGCTTCTGGTAGCAGTGCCAGGCTAGGGTGACCTCGTGGTGCGGGTCCCCGGCTTCGAGCTTCGTGTTCAGGCGGGTGATCTGCTTGGGCGTGAGGTGCTCGGCGCCGATCTGCAGGGTGCGGCGGATCCCGTAGAGCGGGTCTCCGGCCCTCCCACGGTGGCCCAGGGTGTCCTGCTGCACCCTGCGGCGGACCTCGTCGACGACCTGGCCACCGAGTTTCACCACGTGGAAGGCGTCGAGCACCGTGATGGCCTCGGGGAGCTCGTCGCGGATCGCGTTGGCGCAACCGTGGAACGGGTCCAGCGTCGCCGTGCGGATCCCGCTCGTGAACCTCGGCCCCTGCTCGATGAGCCAGTCGCTGTAGGCGGCCCCGGTGCGACCCTTGACCAGGTCCAGAAGTCGCGCCCTGGGTCGGCCGTCCTCACCGCGGGAGTGGTCCACGATGCCGGTGACCAGCCCGGTGCCGGGCGGACCCACGTGGCGCCAGACGTGCTCGTCCACACCCAAGGCGTTGACCCCGGCCAGCCGGTCCTCTGCGGCCAACTGGTCCTCGATGACGGGTGCGATGGCGTGCCAGACAGTGTTCCAGGCGACCCCGAGCATCTCCGCCAGGGCCGAGACGGCGATGTCGTGGGAGCGCAGCTGGGCCACGGCCCAGGCGATCGCGCGGGTGGTGAGCTTGCCCCGCGGGGCCGCCAGCGAATGGATCTCGCTGAACGTCGAGATCTCGCAGGCATCCTCGAGGCACCGGTAGATTCGCTTGCGCCAGAGCACCCGCATCGGCACCCCAGCGCAGGGCAGATCGTGGAGCAGGACCTCCCGCCGGCCGTGGCCGGTGGCGAGCACACCGCAGGACGGACAGCCAACCAGTGCCGGCACTGTCTCTACGGCCAGGGCGAACGAACGCAGCCCGCGTTCCACGGCAAGCACGTGGACATCGGGCAGGTCGAAGAGCGCGCACGCAGGCGCGCAGATAGCATGAGACACGTCGAGGCCTTACAGGATGGGTAGATTCAGCACCTCTCATCCTGGAGGCCTCGACCTCTCCCCGGCCCTCACAACACGCCCTCCGGAACGTCCCCGCGCACCCCGCTGCCCATGCTCATCTGTGAAGGGCC
>NZ_JAVFXA010000052.1:0-1412 GCF_040981195.1 Kocuria oxytropis
TCGTGCTCATCGCTCTGGTGTTGTTCGCGATCGCGACGTCCACGCTGTACCTGAACACCTATGCCTGGTGGGATCCCAGCACGCAGGAGCGCACCTTCTACGGGGGTCTGTTGCAGGAGGCCCGGTACTCCTTCTCCCTGATCATGCCCTGCCGCCAGGAGGAGGAACAGGTCATGCGCGCCACCCTCGAGGCGCTGCTGATCCAGTCCCACCGCGAGGTCGAGATCATCATCTCCGTGGGCCACGACGACCTCGCGACCGTGGACATCGCCCACCGCCTGGCCGCCGAGCACCCGGCCACGGTGCGGGTGAGCGTGGAGCACAGCGAGGTGAAGAACAAGCCGCTGCAGCTCAACGCGGCCCTGGCCATGTGCCGCAACGACATCGTCGGGGTCTTCGACGCCGAGTCCATCGCCGCCCCGGACCTGCTGCGCAACATCGACAGCTGCTTCGTGGCCCGCGACGCCGACGTCGTCCAGGGCGCGGTGCAGCTGATCAACTTCAAGGACACCTGGTACTCCCTGCGCAACTGCCTGGAGTACTTCACCTGGTTCCGCTCCCGCCTGCACGCCCACGCGAACAAGGGCTTCATCCCGCTGGGCGGGAACACCGTGTTCATCAAGCGCGAGCTGCTGATCCAGGTCGGGGGCTGGGACACGAAGTGCCTGGCCGAGGACTGCGACCTCGGGGTGCGCCTGTCCACCCTGGGCCGGGAGATCGTGGTGGCCTACTCCGCCGAGCTCGTCACCCGCGAGGAGACCCCCGACAGCCTGCGCAGCCTGATCAAGCAGCGTACCCGCTGGTCGCTGGGCTTCATGCAGGTCTTCGCCAAGGGCGACTGGAAGCAGCTGCCCACCCGCCGCCGGCGCGCGCTGGCCTGGTGGACGCTGATGCAGCAGCACTTCATGGCCTTCGCCGGGCTCGTGATCCCGATCGCGATCATCGCCGCGGTCTGGGGGAACTTCCCGATGGTCGTGACCCTCATCGCGTTCCTGCCCCTGATCCCCACCATCGCCACCGTGGCCTTCGACATCTGCATGCTCCACGAGTTCGGCCGCGACCACCACTTCCGGATCAGCGCCTGGGACTACCTGCGCCTGGTGATCAGCACCCCGTTCTACCAGCTCGTGCTGGCCTTCGCCGCCGTGCGCGCGCTGGTGAAGTTCAACCGCCAGGACTTCCGCTGGGAGAAGACCTCCCACTCCGGGGCCCACCTCGACTACGTCCAGCCCATCGCCCAGGCGGTCAGCGCATGAGCCCGGCCACCACCGCCACCCAGAAACCCATCACCACCTCGGTAGCCACCACACCGACCACGGCCACACAGGCCACCGCCGACACCGAGCCCGCAGCGCGGCCCCGGGACCGGCGGCCCGGCGCGGGCAGGTGGTCCGGCCTCAGCCGCGACCGCG
>NZ_JAVFXA010000053.1:0-1407 GCF_040981195.1 Kocuria oxytropis
AGACTTTGGAATACGCCCTTGACCACACCTGAGTATTCCAAAGTCTTTTTCTCTAAGATTCTATCTGATATGTACTTCACATTTTTATATACCCATAGTTGGCTAGGGTTGAGAAAACTCTCATAAGTTGCATCTAGCAGTTTCTTAATCTCGCAACTGCTATAGCCTGTTTTGTCATGGATATCCTTTATAGAGAGCTCTTGATTTACATGCATTTGAAGACACAACTTCCGCTTAGCCAATGTTTTAGCTTTTTCCACGTCTTTACTCATTGAGTCCAAAGATGCATAAATACCTTGTAGCACCCAGGATTGATCTAAGACTGGAGGTTTGGGACCAATTTCACTTTTGTCCAACAAACGTTTTCTTTCATGCAAGAAGCGGCTTTGGACTTGTGGGAAAAGTGCTTTCGTCAAATTTTCCATAATATGGAATTTGTCTGCGACAACAGTTGCTGCAGGAAGAGCCTTCTTTATAGCCTTGATGTAACACTTGCCCCTATCGCGAGTGATGGTGGACACATGATGATAGAGGCTCAGGACTTCAGCGACCTTTTCGGAGTCTCTAGAATCAATCAATTCCAACACTTGACCAGTGTCATGATTGACGATGGCACTACCATACGAATAGCCTTTCCTTTTAGCAAAATCGTCTATACCAATGTTGGTTGCCGTCCTATCTGAAGCTAGTTTTATATTCTTGAGATGATTGATACATGTGTTGGGGCAGCAATGTATTCCCATATCCGACAATATTCTGGAAGCTGAGACTGATGACATCTGTAAGTGCACTTGGTTCATTAGTCTTGTACAGTCAATGGAAAATCTAGCATACTTGTTGAGCCAATCGGGCTGTTGCTCTGTAAAGAAATGACCATCGGCCTTACAGTGAAATTTACGCATATACAAAATCAGTGTAAAACGTTTTCCACCGAGCGGAGGCATGGTTACTTTCCTTTTTTGCCAGCCACGGGTATGATGTGTCTCGATATGGCAACGATCACAGCAAGCGCAAGTAGACTTGCTTTTTAGCGTCAGTGCCACTTCATCCTCTGTGATGGTATAGTTGATTATAACGAAATTAGCAAAGTGGGGGATGAGGAAAGCAACGAGGTTTTCTCCCACTTCAAAAGCATTTAATTTTAAATCCGTTTGGTTGTTTCCTAAATTTTCTGTACCTTTGCAAATGTTAGCGATTGTCTCCATTGTAAGTCTTATTTTTTGAACACTAATAAACTTACATTTTTTGTCGGACAATCGCTAACATTTTATGTAAAACTTTCTTAAAGAATTCTGCAGTTGGGCATTATGTGCACCAAAATTTGCGAAGAGCCCAAAAATTCTAAGCAGAAAGCAAGCTTTTTCCGGTAGAATGTTGAAAAATAGTGCGTAAGTAGCTGATGTGTAG
>NZ_JAVFXA010000054.1:0-1407 GCF_040981195.1 Kocuria oxytropis
CTACGACGTGTGCCCGGTGAAGATCAACATCCCCGAGATCCTCGTGCACCTGCGCGACGAAGACGTGCGCACCCGGCACGGCGAACGCTCCGACGACGGCGCCGCCGCGGCACCGGCCCGGACCCGGCGCCTGCCGCAGGCCCCGTCCGAGATGGACCTCATGATGAAGGGCGCCTCCTTCGTGATGTCCTCCGGCCGGCGCATGGCGCTCGCCGAGAAGGCCCTGCCGCTGGGCCGGGCCGTCGCGGGCAGGGACCGTGCGATCTCCTGGCTGCCCGGCACGGCCGGCGGCTGGACCGACGAGCGGGACATCCCGGCCCCGCCGAAGGAGTCCTTCCGCAACTGGTGGGCCCAGCACGCCGGCGAGACCGAGCAGCGGGTGGCCGCCGACGGCGGACCCGCCGCCGGCGCCACGGGCGGGACCACGGGCGGGACCACCCACGGGACCACGGGCGGGGTCTCCGCCGGGACGCCCGGCGGGACCTCCGGAGGCGCCCCCTCCGGGGCATCCCACGGCGCGCCGCACGAGGGCGCCGCCGGAGCACCGCAGGACGGGGCCCGGGACGACACGCAGCACGACGGAGGAGAGCGATGACCGACGCCAAGACCGAGATCCTGGCCCGCATCCGCGGCGCCCTCCACGACACCCCCGCGCCCCCGCCCGCGCGGCGCGGCTACCGACGCTCCTCGGACCGCCCGCACGCGGAGGTCGTCGAGATGCTCGAGGACCGGCTCGTGGACTACCGGGCCGCCGTCCACCGCGAGACCGCCGAGACCCTGCCGGGCCGGATCGCGGACCTGCTGGGCGTCTCCGCACGCTACGTGGTCCCCGCCGGCCTGGACCCGTCCTGGCTGCCGGAGGACACCGCCGCCCGCCGGGCACTGGCGGACCCCGGCGACGGGCGGGCCGCGTCCGCGCTGGGGACGCGGGAGCTCAACGCCGTGGACGCCGTGGTGACCTCCTCCACCGTCTCCTGCGCCGAGACCGGCACGATCTTCCTGACCGGCCGTCCCGACGAGGGCCGCCGGGCGATCAGCCTGGTCCCCGACCACCACATCTGCGTGGTGCGCCTGGAGTCGGTGGTCGAGCTGATCCCCGAGGCCCTCGCCCTGGTGGAGCCCACGGCCCCGGTCACGATGATCTCCGGGCCGTCCGCGACCTCGGACATCGAGCTCGAGCGCGTGGAGGGCGTGCACGGTCCGCGCACCCTGGACGTGATCCTGCTCGGTTGAGCCGACCCGCTGCCGCGCGGGGTTCCCCCGCCACGGCCTCCTGATCCCTACAGTTGACGTTGTCCGACAGAGAAGAAGCAGCGCCCGGGGTCCGTGCGACCGGCCGGGTGCGGAACGGGTGTTGATGTTCTCCAAGATCCTGGTGGCCAATCGTGGTGAGATCGCGATCCGTGC
>NZ_JAVFXA010000055.1:0-1389 GCF_040981195.1 Kocuria oxytropis
CGTGGTGTCCTGTCTGGGCGCTTCGTGGACGTTTCTGTCTCGGCGGTTCGTGGACACTGTGATGTCTCAGGGCTTCGTGGACGGTCGCTGGGTACGGTCGGTGTTGCCGACGTAAGTGGTGCCGGCCGGTGGTCGGGGGTGGGTGAGGATCTCGGTGCCCTCGTGGTCGTAGAAGCCGATCGTGGTCTCGGTGAGCAGCACGTGGATGGTCTGGCCGATGTAGCGGTGGCCGATCAGGTAGGTCGTGCCGTGGACGGTGGTCTTGCCGGCCGGCGGTGTCGCGGTGCGTTCCAGGGTCGTGGCCGTGGGTTGTGGGGCCGCGGCCGGCGGGGTCGGGGCGGCCGCGGCGGGGGTGGCCTCCCACGCCTCGGCCGGGGTCATGCCCTTGGGCAGGGCTTGGTGCTCGCGGTCGTGGTTGTAGTACCGGTCGAAGGCCTCGACCTGGGCCTGGAGTTGGGCCAGGGTCGCCGCGGGCGGCTGGCGGCCCAGATACCGCTGCAGGGTCTGGTGGATCCGCTCGTTCTTGCCCTGGGTGCGGGGATGATTCGGGCGCCCGGTGATCGGTTCCACGCCCAAGGCGCGCAGGTAGTCGACCAGCAGGCTGCGGTGGCCGTAGCGGGTCGGGTTCAGCGCGGGACCGTTGTCGGAGAGCACCTTCTGCGGCACCCCGGCGGTGGCCACCGCGTGCTGGACCACGGCCAGGGCGCCGTGGCTGGTCTCTCCGGTGGCGGCCAAGGAGGCCAGGCAGTACCGGGAGTGGTCGTCGAGGACCTGGAAGACCACCGCCTTGGCCCCCTCGGCCAGCGCCCAGGCGGTGGCATCGATCTGCCAGCAGCAGTTCGGGGCCGGGTAGACGAAGCGCTTGTAGCTGGTCTTGGGGCGTTTCTTCGGAGCGGGCACCACCACCCCGGCCGTGGTGAAGATTCGTGCCAGCGTGGACGGGGCCGGAGGCGTGAACCCCGCCCGCCGGATCTTCGCCGCCACCGAGACCGGTCCGGCGTCCCATCCGGCAGCGGTCAGCTCGGCGCGGATGCTCAGGGCGAGTTCGGCCATCGCCGGTGGGGTCCGGTTCGGGTGGGTGCGCGCGGCCGTGGACCCCTTCTGCAGAGCCACCCCGGCGCCCTGGGCGGCGGCCAGGGCCCGGATCTTGTAGAACTGCGATCTCGAGATGGCGTGGGCGGCGCAGAATCGGGTCACGGCCCCGCGCGGGGCATCGGCGGGAAAGTCCACGATGGCCATCCGGATCTCGGCCGGACTCAGATGAGTGCTCATCCCTCCAATCCAGGGCACGCCGGCCTCGGGCAGAAGTGTCCACGAAGCACCGAGACACAACTGTGCACGAAGCCCCGAGACACAACCGTCCATTAACCCCCGAGATAGAACACCACG
>NZ_JAVFXA010000056.1:0-1126 GCF_040981195.1 Kocuria oxytropis
TTGTCGCTGCTGTGGGCACGAAAAAAGCCGGGGAGTGGTGCCCGGCTTTTTTCGTGGGGAGGAGGATCCCGTTCCCCACCTCTGAGTGTCCTGCACAGCGGTCCGGGATGCCTAGTGCCGGAGACCTTACGAGTGCTGGACCAGCGCTGTAACGGGAGGCCGGGCCTGGTCTCCCTGGCCTCCCGTGGGAGCGGTTGATGTGAGCCCGCCAACTCCCGCCTTCAGTGTCTGTCGTGGTCCCGAAGACGCCCAAAGGTGACGAAGGAACGCGGGCGAAAGGCTCGGCAGAGGGCGGATCTGTCGATGTCGGCCTCCGATCTGGAGACGTGGCCGAGGAGGTCTGTCCCGCACGTGCTGGACAGCATCAGTGGGGCGGCCCCGGGCGGAGCAAAGCTATGTTCTATGTGCCATAGAACGGGATCGGCCTCCGGCGGGGGCACCACGCGGGGCGGGTGAGCGCTGCGCTGGGCATGCGAAAGGCCGGGGAGGGGCCCCGGCCTTTCCAGTGATTTGCCTTTCACCGTGGATCATTCTGCGGCACGGAACCGACCCGTGCCGCTTGTGTCAGCACGGAGAGACGTTCAGGTGGCGGAAGTGAGCTTGTGCCGGTCCCGGGCGCGGTGAACGAGGTTCTGCGCGGCCTTCTCGGAGCAGCCGAGGCGGTCGGCGATCTCGCGGTACTTCAGGCCGGCGTTTTTGAGCTCGAGGGCGAGATCCTGCCGGGCCCGAGAGCGCTTGATGAACTCATCGCGGGGTTCAGCGACAGCGCGCTGAACGGTACGTGGGTGGCATCCCACCGACTGCGCGACCTCGCGGGCAGTCCTAGTTCTGCGTACAGGATTCTCAGCGGTCATCGGAGGGCCTCCTGCTGGATGAGCGTGCGGTCGATGCGGCGTTTGTCAGCGGCGCGTTGGGCACGGCGCTGTTGGTGCTTGGGCGCGGTCCAGGCTTCGCGTCTCTGGGTGGTGAGTTCTGGGGTGATGTTGCGCCAGGTCCAGCGGGCGATGGATCGGGCCAGGTGCAGCACTTCCACCTCGCCCAGCGGGCCGCGGGTGAACTCCTCGGCGACGGCGGTGAGGTTCTTGTTCACGGCGAAGGCGTGAACGGTCTGCTCCCACTCGCTGGC
>NZ_JAVFXA010000005.1:0-249098 GCF_040981195.1 Kocuria oxytropis
CGGCTGCGACTGCTGCGCGAGGCGATGCCGAACATCCCGATCCAGATGCTGCTGCGCGGGCGCAACACCGTCGGGTACACCCCGTATCCGACCGAGGTCACCGACGCGTTCGTGGCCGAGGCGGCCGCGACCGGGGTGGACATCTTCCGGATCTTCGACGCCCTCAACGACGTGGAGCAGATGACCCCGGCCATCGAGGCCGTCCGCGCCACGGGGACCGCGGTGGCCGAGGTCGCCCTGTGCTACACCGGTGACCTGCTGGACCCCGCCGAGGACCTGTACACGCTGGACTACTACCTGGACCTCGCGCAGCAGTGCGTCGACGCCGGGGCGCACGTGCTGGCGATCAAGGACATGGCCGGGCTGCTGCGCCCGGGTGCGGCAGCGAAGCTGGTGAGCGCCCTGCGGGAGCGGTTCGAGCTGCCGGTGCACCTGCACACCCATGATACCGCCGGCGGGCAGCTGGCCACGCTGATGGCCGCGATCGAGGCCGGGGTGGACGCGGTGGACGTGGCCGACGCCTCGATGGCCGGGACCACCTCCCAGGTGCCCGCCTCGGCGCTGGTGGCGGCCCTGGCCCACACCGAGAGGGACACCGGGATCGAGCTGGCGGCGATCTCGGCGATGGAGCCCTACTGGGAGGTCATCCGCCGGATGTACGCCCCGTTCGAGTCCGGGCTCACCGCCCCGACCGGGCGGGTGTACCGGCACGAGATCCCCGGGGGTCAGCTCTCGAACCTGCGCCAGCAGGCGATCGCGCTGGGCCTGGGCGAACGGTTCGAGGACATCGAGGACATGTACACCGCCGCCAACGCCATGCTGGGCAGGCTGGTGAAGGTCACCCCCTCCTCCAAGGTCGTCGGCGACCTCGCCCTGCAGCTGGTGGGGATGGGCGTGGACCCGGCGGAGTTCGCCGCCGACCCGCAGCGCTTCGACATCCCGGAGTCCGTGATCGGCTTCCTCGCCGGTGAGCTGGGGACCCCGCCGGGCGGGTGGCCCGAGCCCTTCCGCTCCAAGGCGCTCGAAGGGCGCAACGTGCGGGTCGGGGTCACCGAGCTGGCGCCCGAGGACGCCGAGGCCCTCAACGGGGACTCCGCGACCCGGCGGGCCACGCTCAACCGCCTGCTGTTCCCCGGCCCTACCCGCGAGTACGAGGCCGGACGGGCCAAGTACGGCAACCTCGCCCTGCTGCACACCCGCGACTTCCTCTACGGGCTGACCACCGAGCACGAGCACGTGATCTCCCTCGGCAAGGGCGTGCGCCTGCTGGTGACCCTGCAGGCGATCTCGGAGGCCGACGAGAAGGGCATGCGCACCGTGATGCTCACCCTCAACGGCCAGCCCCGGATGATCGAGGTCCGCGACACCTCGGTCGCCTCGGCCGTGCCCGAGACGGAGAAGGCCGACCCCTCGGACCCCGGTCACGTGGCCGCCCCGTTCGCCGGGGCCGTCACCGTGACCGTGGCCGAGGGCGACACCGTGGAGCCCGGCGGGCAGGTCGCGACCATCGAGGCCATGAAGATGGAGGCCTCCATCACCGCCCCCACCGGAGGCACCGTCACCCGGGTCGCCCTCACCGGCGTCACCCAGGTCTCCGGAGGCGACCTCCTGATCGTCCTCGACCCCACCGGGAACTGACACGGCACCGCGGGCCGGTTCCTCCCCGGAGGAACCGGACCGCGGGTCATGGAGCGTCATGGAAAGGACCGCGATGCAGCAGATCCGGGGGCGTCCCGTCGACGAGCAGACGCGGTGCGTGCACTACCGCACGCCCTTGGACGTGATCGCCATCAAGTTCCGGTGCTGCCGGGAGTACTATCCTTGTCACTTGTGCCACGAGGAGACCGCCGGCCACCCGGCGGAGCAGTGGCCGGTCGAGGAACACGACGCCGCGGCCGTGCTCTGCGGGGTCTGCGCCCATGAGCTCACCGTGCGCGAGTACCTGGCGGTGGACGTCTGTCCGCGGTGCAGTGCGCGGTTCAACCCGGGGTGCGCCCTGCACGCCCACCTGTACTTCGAGCCGGCACCTCAGGACTGAGACGTCCCGGGGCTGCGCCATCGCCTCCGGGACGCACTGGGGCCAGGCGCGGCGGTGTCCGCGTGCCGGTGAGCACGACGAGGAGAGGGAGGCTTTCACGGTGTCGATCAAGCATCCGCTGCGGGACCGGTCTCGCCGTGGCGAGTCCGCGGCGCCGCTGGGGACCGCTTCCCCGGGCCTCCGGCTGTCAGGGGTCACGGTGACCAGGGAGGGCGTGGACGTACTCCGGGACGTCGACCTGTCCCTGGACGAGCAGCGCATCGCGGTGATCGGGCTCAACGGCTCGGGCAAGTCCACCCTGGTGCGCCTGCTCAACGGACTGCTGCTGCCCTCCCGGGGCACCGTGCAGGTCGGTGGGCTGTCCACCGCGACCGACGCCAAGCGCATCCGGCGGCAGGTGGGCTTCGTGTTCCAGAACCCGGAGAACCAGATCGTGATGCCGCTCGTGGCCGAGGACCTCGCCTTCGGGGCCAAGAACCTGGGCCTGCGCGGGGCCGAGCTCACCGCGAGGGTGGACGCGGTCCTCGAACGGCTGGGCATCTCCCACCTGCGCGAGCGGGAGTCCTACGCCCTGTCCGGGGGCGAGAAGCAGCTGGTGGCCCTGGCCTCGGTGCTGGTGATGGAGCCGTCCACGATCGTCTTCGACGAGCCGACCACCATGCTCGACCGGCGCAACCGGCGCCGGCTGCAGGCCACCATCGACGAGCTCGACCAGCGGGCGGTCGTGGTGACCCACGACCTCGAGCTGATCGGCGGCTACGACCGGGTCCTGGTGGTGCACGAGGGCCGCGTCGCCTTCGACGGCGCCCCGGGGCCGGCGGTCGAGTTCTACTGCCGGATCAGCGACTGATGGAGCCGAGGCGACAGCACGAGCCCGGCCACGACGCACGGACCCACGGCGCGCGGACCCCCCACTCGCAGACCCACGACGCACGGACCCACGACGCACGGACCCACGGCGCGCGGACCCACGGCGCGCGGACCCACGGCGCGCGGACCCGCGCAGCCGGGCCCACGGGGGTGCTGGCCCGGATCCCGGCCGGGTACAAGTTCGCGGTCCTGTTCGCCGCCAGCCTCGGC
Source organism: Kocuria oxytropis (assembly GCF_040981195.1). Lineage (NCBI taxonomy): Bacteria > Bacillati > Actinomycetota > Actinomycetes > Micrococcales > Micrococcaceae > Kocuria > Kocuria oxytropis. Next base: position 3,119 of record NZ_JAVFXA010000005.1, read on the forward strand.
ATCTACGCCGTGACGGACCTGGGGGTCCAGATCGTGGTCTTCGTGCTGGCGGTGGTCGCCGCGGTGCTGACCCGCACCCCGGTGGCCCGGCTGGCGCGACTGCTGGCGGGGCTGGTGCTCATCGTGGGGATCGTCTTCCTCACCCTGGGGTTCACCACCACCTGGGAGGCCGCGGCGGTCTCGGCCCTGCGGCTGCTCAGCCTCTGCCTGTTCGCCTACGCGGTGAGCCTGTCCACCACCTTCGGCCAGATGCTCACCCTGTTCGAGCGGCTGCTGGCCCCGACCCGGCGCCTCGGGCTGAACCCGGCCCAGATGAGCCTGGCCCTGTCGATGACGATCCGGTTCATCCCGCACATCCGCGGCCAGTACCTCGAGGTCCGCGAAGCCCAGTTCGCCCGCGGCCTGCACAACAGCCCCGTGGCCGTGCTGGTGCCCCTGCTGGTGCGGACCCTGGAGTCGGCCCAGGAGATCGCCTCCGCCCTCGACGCCCGCTGCTACGACTCCGCGCCCCCACCACGGGCCGCGCGCCGGGCCGCCACGGACTGACCCTGGCCCGACCCCGACCGTCCCACCCCGACGGATCCAGCCCGACCGTCCCACCCCGACGGATCCAGCCCGACCGTTTCCGCCCCTCCGCTCCGCCCCGCCTGATCGAGCCCAGCCGCTCGTCCCCGACCGAAGGACCCCCATGACCACCATGACCTCCCGGACCACCGACAGCTCCCGGACCACCCAGAACACCGTGCTGGTGGCCGTCTTCGCCGCCCTCATCGCGGCCCTCGGCCTGGTGCCGCCGATCACGGTCGGGATCATCCCGGTGCCCATCACCCTGCAGACCCTCGGCGTCATGCTCGCCGGCGCCCTGCTCGGGCCGGTGCGCGGGATGCTCTCCGTCGTCGTCCTGCACGCCCTGGTGCTGGCCGGACTGCCGCTGCTGGCCGGGGGCCGGGGCGGGCTCGGGGTGTTCCTGGGCCCGACCGGCGGCTACCTGGTGGGCTGGATCCCTGCGGCCCTGGTCATCGGGGCCCTGGTGCAGTACTGGGCGATCCGGCGCGCCGGCCGCGCTGCCCGCTTCGCCGCGGTGCTGCTGAGCGTGGTCCTGGGCGGCATCGTGGTGATCTACGCCTTCGGCATCCCGTGGACGGCCGTGGTCACCGGGCTGCCGCTGTCCACCTCCGCCCTGGGCACGCTGGTGTTCCTTCCCGGGGACCTGCTCAAGGCCGTCGTGGCGACCCTGGCCGCGATCAACGTCCACCGCAGCTACCGCCGCCTCCTGGGCGGGACGCCCACCACCCGCTGAGGCCCCGCCGGCATCCCGCCGGCGACACCCCGCTCACTGCGCAGGCCCGCACCCGCTGCGTGGGACTCCCCCCGAGGAGGAGGACATGCCCTTCCTGGACCGTGTGACCCGCTGGGCCGAGGGGCGCCCGCGGGAGCTCGCCGTCGCCTGCGGGCACGAGGAGCTGCGCTGGGACGAGCTGCGAGCCGGCGCCTCCGCCCTGGCGGCCTCGGGTGAGCCCACCGGGATCCTGCGGCAGGACAACGGCACGGGCTTCGTTCTCCGCTGGGCCGCCGGGGTGGCCGAGGACCGGGTGTGCGCCGTCCTGGACCCGTCCTGGCCCGAGGAGGTGGCCGGGCCCGTGGAGCAGCGCTGCGCGGAACGGCTGCCCACCGCCCCCGCCCCGGCGCGGTTGCAGGACGGCGACCCCGGTGCGGTGTTCCTCATCGGGCTGACCTCCGGGACCACCGCCGTGCCCAAGGGCTTCGGCCGCAGCCGGGCCTCCTGGCAGAGCTCCTTCGCGGCCTCGGCCGCGCACTTCGGCCTGCGCCCCGGGGACCGGGTGCTGGCCCCGGGCCCGCTCGCGGCGAGCCTGAACCTCTACGCCCTCTCCGAGTGCCTCTGGGCGGGGGCGGCCTTCGTCACGCTGCCGCGCTTCGACGTCGCCGCCGCCCACAGGGAGATCACCGCCCGGGGCGTCACCCGGCTCGTGCTCGTGCCCACGATGCTGCGCGTGCTCGCCGAGCGCGGCCTCGCCGCCGGGATCGACGCGAGGGGGATCACGGCGATCGTGTGCGCCGGGCAGAAGCTGGACCCCACCACGCTGGCCGCCGCCCGCCGCTGGGCGCCGGACGCCGCGATCTGGGAGTACTACGGCGCCGCCGAGCTCGGCTTCGTCGCCGCCCGCTGCCACCGCCCGGACGAACCGGCCGAGGAGCCCGCGGAGGGCTCCGGCACCGCCGTGGGGACGGCGTTTCCCGGCGTGGAGGTGACCGTGCTGGACGGGACCGGGACCCCCGTGCCCGAGGGCGCAACGGGCACCATCGGTGTCCGCTCTGAGCTGGTCTGCGACGGCTACCTGTGGGGCGACGACGGCCGGGCCCTCGGCCGGCTCGGCGGCATGACCACCGTGCGGGACCAGGGCTTCCTCCGCGACGGGCAGCTGCACGTGCTCGGGAGGGCGGCGGAGATGATCAACACCGGCGGGCACAACGTCTATCCGCACGAGGTCGAGGCCGCCCTGACCGGGATCCCCGGCGTGGCCGACGCCGTCGTGGCCGGTCTGCCCGACGCCCAGCGCGGTCAGCGGATCGTGGCCGGGATCCTCCCCGCGCCCGGCGGGACGGACCGGCGGCGCCTCCGGGCCGGGCTGGAGGGGCGACTGGCGCCGGCCAAGCGCCCCCAGCAGTACGTGGCGCTGGACGAGCTGCCCCTCACCGGCAGCGGCAAGACCAGCCGCGCGCTGCTGCGCGACTGGATCCTCGAAGGAGACTCCCGTGTCCGTCCCCTCGGCTGAGGCCCCCGTGCTGGTCCTGGGCCGGCGCACCCCGCTGGCCCGGGCCGGGACCCTGCTCGCAGGTGTGCCCGTCCACCGGCTGATGGCCCCGGTGCTCCGCGCCCTGGTGGAGGACTCCGGGCTGGACCCGGAGCGGCTGGCAGACGTGGTGGTCGGCAACGCCGTGGGCGCCGGCGGCAACCTCGCCCGGCTCGCCGCCCTCGAGGCGGGTCTGCCGCTGTCCGTGCCGGGGATCACCGTGGACCGGCAGTGCGGCTCGGGCCTGGACGCCGTGGTGCTGGCCTGCCGCCTCGCCCAGGCCGGGGCCGGGCAGGCCTTCCTCGCCGGCGGGGCGGAGAGCATCAGCACCGCACCGCTGCGCGGACGACGACGGGAGGACGGCGAGGTCGAGCTCTACCGCCGCGCCCGGTTCGCCCCGGAGCACCTGGGCGATCCGGACATGGGGGAGGCCGCCGAGACCGTCGCCCGCGAGCACGGGATCGACCGGGCCCGCCAGGACGCCTACGCGCTGCGCAGCCACCGGCGGGCGCTGGCCGCCGCGGAGGCCGGTGCCTTCGAGGGCGAGCTGGTGCCGGTGACCGGACCGCGCGGCGTGGTACGGGCCGACAACGGCCCGCGCCGGACGCTCACCGCCGGGCTGCTGGCGCGCTTCCCGCCCGTGTTCGCGGCAGGGGGGACGGTCACGGCCGGGAACTCGTGCGGTGACGCCGACGGCGCGGCGGCCGTCCTGGTGACGGACCCGGCCACGGCGCGCGATCTCGGCGTCCCGGACGGACTGGCCTTCCGCGGTGCGGTCACGGCCGGAGTGGATCCGGCGCGGCTGGGCCTCGGCGCGGCCGTGGCCGCCCGGCGGCTGCTGCGGGAGCAGGACGTTCCCGTGGCGTCGCTGGCGGCGGTCGAGTTCAACGAGGCCTTCGCCGGGCAGGTGCTGGCCTGCACCGACCTGCTCGGTCTCGACGAGGAGGTGCTCAACGCCGAGGGCGGCGCCCTGGCCCTGGGCCACGCCTACGGCGCCTCCGGGGCGGTGTCCGTGGTGCGGCTGCTCGCCCGGTCCCGGGGGCTGCCCACCGGCAGCCTGGTGCTGGCGATGATCAGCTCCGCCGGCGGCATCGGCACCGCGGCCCTGTTCCAGAAGACCGGGCGCTGACCGGAGCGCCGCTCAGCGCGTCCGCTGCGTCGTCGGCGGTTCCGCGCTGTCCAGGGCCGGGTAGGAGGGACCGTGCTCACCGAGCACGCTCACGCCGCGCCGGACGTTGTAGTACACGTCCCGCAGCGTCCAGCTGCGCAGCTCCGTGCGCTCCCGCCGCGGGACGGACTGCCGGCCCACGGTGGCGAACACGAAGAGCAGCGCCAGGAGGTAGAGTCCGCCGACCATGAGGAACTCCTTCTCGCGACCATCGTCGCGTAAGGGTCTAAACTGTTGATGACACTCACGCTAGTCGTGGAAGGGATAAGTAGTCAAGTGCACTTTGCCTATGACACTGAAGACGTGCTCGAGTCCGACGTGGCGCTGATGAACACCGCGCCGGGCGCCTCCCGTTCCGGGGAGGACGAGCTGGTGACCGCTGCGCAGCTGCAGACCCTGCTCCAGGAGCACGGCTGGACGGGCCGCTTCGACCGGGACGAGCGCGAGCTGGACGAGGTGCGCCAGGTCCGCGGCGAGCTGCGGCGGGTCTGGGCCCTGGACCGGGACGCCATGGTGGACGCGGTCAACGCCGTGCTCGACACCACCGAGATCGCCCCGCACCTGGTGCGCCACGACGGGAAGGACTGGCACCTGCACGCCTCGCCCTCGGATGCACCTCTGGCCGCCCGCCTGCGCCTGGAGACGGCCTTCGCCCTCGTGGACGTGATCCGCGCCGACGAGACCGACCGGCTGCGGGAGTGCGGGGCCGAGGACTGCGACGGCGTGCTCCTCGACCTCTCCCGCAACCGCTCCAAGCGCTTCTGCAGCCAGCGCTGCGCGAACCGCACCAACATGACGGCCTACCGCCGGCGGCAGGCCGGCGACACGGACGACCGCCCGGACGACGACGCGGCCTGAGCCGGACCGGCGGGTGCGTCGTCGTGCGCGCAGACCGACGACGACGAGCCCTCTCTCCGGGCGGATCGCCGCGCCGGGGCTGCTCCCGGCGCAGGGGAGGAGCACACTGGGGTCATGCGGATGATGCTGCTGACCTCGGGCACCCGCGGCGACGTGGAGCCCTTCGCCGCCCTCGCACGCTGCGCCGCCGAGCACGGGCACGAGGTCCGGCTGGGTGTGCCCGAGAACTCCGGGGTGGACCTGTCCGGGCTCGACACCGTGGGCCTGGAGGTCGACTTCCACCGGCTGGTCCAGGAGCGCGGAATCTCCCCGTGGACGGCCGTGCGGCACTTCCGCACCGAGATCCGCCCCGGCATGCGCCGGATGCTGGCCGCCGCGGTGCGCGAGACGCTCGCCCACGAGCCGGACGTGGTGGTCCACCACGCCAAGGTGCTCACGGCGCCGCTGGTGGCGGACGCCCTGGGCATGCCGTCCGTGCTGGTCGAGGCCATTCCCGTGCTCACGCCCACCCGGCAGTTCCCGGCGCCCGGGGTGGTGAACCGGGACCTCGGCCGGTTCAACCGCCGCACCTACGCCGTGGCCCGGGCTGCCGAACGGATGTTCCATCGCGACATCGAACGGGCCTGCGCGCCGCTGCCCGGCGGCGCCCCGGCGTCCGTCCCCGCCCCGGCGGCGACGCTGCTGCCGATCAGCCCGCAGCTGCTGCCCCGCCCGGACGACTGGCCGGCCACGGCTCACCTCACCGGGTCGTGGCACTCCGGCGCTCCTGTGCCGGAGCCTCCTGACGCCGTGCGCGCGTTCCTGCGGGACGGGCCCTTCCTGGTGGCGACCTTCGGCTCCATGGCCTCCGGGGACCCGGTGGCCCGGGGGAGGGCCGTGGTCGAGAGCGCCCGCGCCCACGGTCTGCGCACGCTGATGCTCACCGGCTGGGGCGGGCTCGCCCTGCCGGACGAGCTCCGGGGCGACGACGTGCTCACGGTGGCCTCCCTGCCGCTCGACACGGTGCTGCCCGGCGCGGCGCTGGCCGTCCATCACGGCGGGGCCGGGACCGTGCACGCCGTGGCCCGCGCCGGCGTCCCGCACGTGGTGGTGCCGTTCCTGGCCGACCAGCCGTTCTGGGGCCGGCAGCTCCACCGGCTCGGACTCGCGGCCGCGCCGATCCCGCAGAAGAAGCTGACGGCGGAGCGGCTCACCCCGGCGATGGGCGAGGCCCTGGGGTGCCGTCCAGCCGCCGAGCGCGTGGGCCGTGCGGTGCGGGCGGAGCGCGGCCTGGAGACGGCGCTGTCCGTGCTCACCGCGCTCTGAATTCGACAAATGCGCAGGATGCTGTTCATCGACGGCCGTTCTGCGTCGTTTCCGGACAAAGTCGACGCCGGTTTTCTCTCCTGCCCGAAATGCGGATCACCGTGAATTCCGAAATGCGTGGTGACCTGCCGATGCGTCGGGGAATTCACCTTCTCGGCTAGTCTCTGTCCCGGACACCGCCCCCGATCGGGGGACAACCGCCCGTCAGGCGCGGGTCGTGATGTCCACCGGACGGAGGGACGAGGACGTGGAGCAGACCGTGGGGCACGCCCCACTGTGGCTGGTGCTGTGCGCCGTGGTGGCCGGCGCCGTCATCGGCTCCGTCCTGCCCCGGGTCGTTCTGCGCTACAGCCCCGCGGAGGAGCCCGTGCGGGCGCCGTCCCGTCCGCTGCTCGTGGTGGTCACGGCGGCCCTGTTCGTCCTCGTGGCCGCGTTCCTCGGTCTCAGCTGGCAGCTGCCGGCGTACCTGTTCCTCGCGGGGGTCGCCGTGGTGCTCACGGTGATCGACCTGCGCCACCACCTCCTGCCCAACGCCGTGGTGCTGCCGGCGCTGGGCATCGGCGTGCTGCTGCTCGCCCTCGCCGCGGCCGGGGAGAACGCCTGGGGGGCGCTGCTGCGCGCGGTGCTGGGCGCCCTCTTGCTGTTCGTGCTCTATCTCATCCTCGCGCTTGTCTCACCGGCCGGCCTGGGCATGGGGGACGTCAAGCTCGCCGCCGTGCTGGGGCTGTTCCTCGGTTTCCAGGGATGGGGCGCCCTCTTCGTCGGTGCGGTCCTAGCGTCCGTGGCCGGCATGGTCGCGGGAATCGTGGTGCTGGCGTCCCGCCGCGGGGGCCTGCGCAGCGACGTCCCGTTCGGTCCGTCGATGCTCGCCGGCGCCCTCGTGGCGGTCGTCTGGGGAGAACTGCTGGCGCGGGAGTACCTGCTGCCGGGCCTGTACTGACGCCCTTCGGGGGACAAGGGCATCGGCACCGTGGTAGATGCAGATCGATACAGACTCTCACTAGGCATTACGTCCGTTCTTGACGTCCCCCAAAGTGCATGCATCTGAATGCTTGTGTCTTTGCGGGAGCAAAGCCTAATCTTCATACAGGTCAGTAGCCCGGTACGGGGAGAAGCCGCAAGGCAAATACCGACAGAGCTGACGACCCTTTCCGATCATCCCTTTCATCGAAGGATCCTGCCATGCTGCCTCTCTTCATCACCCTCCAGACCATCTTCGGCGACGCCAAGGCCCGCCTCACCGGCGAGGAGAAGGGTGCCACCGCCGTGGAGTACGGCCTGCTGATCGGGCTCGTGGCCATTGTCCTGGTGACGGCCATCGCTCTCCTGGGGCCGGCCTTCACCACCATGATGGGCAACATCATCGCCCGGCTTCCCTGATATCAGGGCCCACAATGCGCCGCGGCGTCCCTGCGGGGGCGCCGCGGTTCGTTTCGGCTCGAAGGAGGGGACCATGAGCCGTTTCCGTTCCGACCGAGGGGCAGTGGCCGTCGAGTTCGCGCTCGCTATTCCACTGCTCCTGACCATACTTCTGGGGATCGTGGAGATGGGATTCGCCTTCAACTCACAGATCTCGGTGACCCACGCTGCCCGGGAAGCCGTCCGCACCATGGCCATCCGGGACGATCCAGGAGCTGCGCGAGCGACGGCCATCGCTGCCGCACCGTCCTTGATCCCCGCCCTCACCGACGGGGAGATCACGGTCACGCCCAGCAGTTGCACCGCCGGGAACACGGCCACGGTGACCATTCGCCACAACCACACGCTGGTCACCGGCTTGTTCGGGGCCGATGTCACCATTCGCGGAACGGCGGCCATGCGATGCGGAGGCTGACGTCGACGTTGCGGCGAGGCGAGCGTGGAGGAATCTCCGTGCTGATCGCACTGTCCTTGGTCGTCCTGCTCGGCATTGTTGCCCTCGTCGTCGACGCGGGGGCCTTGTACGCCGAACGCGCCGAGCTGCAGAACGGGAGCGACGCCGCTGCGCTGGCCATCGCACAGAACTGCGCGGCCGGCAGCTGCGGAACCCCGTCCACGACGGCGCAGTCCTTCGTGAACTCGAATGCCAAGGACAACGCCGCCAATGTCGACACCCCGACGTTCCCCACCGCGACATCGGTCCGGGTCCGGGCGACGACCCGGGACGCCGGCGGGGCCGGTTCACTGGCGCTGTCGTTCGCACCCCTCTTGGGGTTCGACCGAGAAACGGTGTCGGCCACGTCGACGGCTGCCTGGGGCAGTCCTGCCGGAGGGCCGGCGGTGCTGCCACTCGCCTTCGCCCCGTGCGTGTTCAATCTCAGCGGCGTCCGCCAGGTCATCGAGACACACGGTAGTTCGGGTGCTCCGACCTGTACGAGCACCAGTCCGTCGGGCGCCACGCTTCCCGGTGGCTTCTCCTGGCTCGCTGGTTCCACCAGCACCACGTGCTCCGTGGAGTACAGCATCAGTACCTGGGTGCCGAGCAGCCCTGGGGCCAGCGCTCCCAGTGCCTGTTCCAGCGTGTTGGTGCCGTCGCTCGTCGGAGAGACCGTGCTGTTGCCTGTCTACGGCGACAAGACCGGTACCGGGTCCGGCGCCTCCTACCGGCTCACCGGGTGGGCGGCGTTCAAGATCTACGGCTGGCGCTTCCCCGGCAATGAAGTGAACAACAACACCGCTGCCGGTCCCAAGTGTGTCGGCAGCTGCAACGGGATCATCGGCGAGTTCGTGCGATTTGCCTCCCTCGAAGAGGGCTTCACCCTTGGCGGCCCGAATCTGGGCGCCACCGTCGTCTCGTTGACCGAGTAGAAAGTACGCCCGTGAAAGTACGTGTCATTGCCGCCGTTGTGGCCGCACTCCTCGCCGTGGTCGGCACGGTGCTCGTCACCGGATACGTCCAGGCCGCCGATGCCCGTGCCCTGGAGGGCACGGAGACCAAGGAGGTGCTCGTGGTCGAGACCGAGGTGCGGGCCGAGACGCCTGTCGAGGACCTGTCCGAGCACCTGCGCAAGCAGACACTTCCGGTCTCCGCTCTCGCCGAGGATGCCGTGACCGACCTCTCCGAGTTCGAGGGCCGTGTCACTGCCGTCGAGCTCCGGCCGGGCGAGCAGCTGCTGGGCAGCCGTCTCGTCACCCTCAACTCCCTCCAGGAGCCGGGCCGCGTGGCGGTGCCCAAGGAGCTCCAGGAGGTCACCATCCAGGTCAGCGCCGACCGTGTGGTCGGCGGTCAGGTCAAGGCCGGCGACTTCGTCGGGATCTTCGCGTCCTTCGACGAGGGGCCCGGCGACAAGCCAGCCACGGAGCTGGTCTTCCATCGGGTCCTGGTCACCAGTGTCCAGGGCGCACCGGCCGCAGCCGAGGCGAGCGGTGAGGAAGAGGCCACCACCGGTGCGCCTCCTGTCCCAGAGGGGGCGATGCTCGTCACCCTCGCCCAGGACGCGGCCGATGCCGAGAAGACCGTCTTCGCAGCGGAGTTCGGCAGGATCTGGCTGTCGAACCAGCCGGTGGACGCGAAGTGGAACGACGCCGGAGCCAGCATGGAGGACTTCTTCAAATGAGCAGATTCCTACTCGTCACCTCGGACGTGACGTTCGAGCAGCGCGTGCAGACGGCCATCGCCGGCCGGATCCCGGGGTCGGTGCAGACGGTCTACAACACCCAGGTCCCGGACACTCCCGACGAGCTCCTGCGCAAGGTGGTCGGCGAGCTGCCTGCGGTGCTGCTGCTGGGCCCCGGGGTCGACCCGAGCGATGCCCTGCGTCTGGCGTCCGTCTTCGACGTCCAGCACCCCGAGATCAGCCTGGTCCTCGTCGCGGACGCGGATCCTACGCTCGCGCTGGCGGCCATGCGAGCCGGGGTTCGCGACATCCTCGAGCCTCAGGCGGACGCCGACGTCATCCGGGTGTTGCTCGAGCGCGCCTGCCACTCCGCGGACAGCCGGCGGCGCGGACTGATCCCCGATCCGTCCCTGGACTCGGCTCCGTCCCGCCTCGGCGGACGCGTCATCGCGGTGACCTCTCCCAAGGGCGGTGTCGGCAAGACCACCGTGGCCACCAATCTGGCGGTCGGCCTCGGGAAGCTCGCGCCCATGTCGACGGTCCTGGTGGACCTGGACGTGCAGTTCGGCGACGTCGCCGCGGTGCTCAACCTGACCCCCGAGCACACGCTCACGGACGCCGTGACGGGCGCCGCCGCCCAGGACACGATGGTCCTCAAGGCGTTCCTCAGCGTCCATCCCACGTCGATCTACGCCCTCTGCACCCCGGAGTCGCCGGCCGAAGCGGACCTCATCAATGCGGGCCAGATCGGGCACATGCTGGAGCAACTGGCCAGCGAGTTCCAGTTCGTCGTGGTGGATACCGCCCCGGGCCTGGGTGAGCACACCCTGGCAGCTCTGGAGGCGGCGACCGACGTGGTGTTCATCTCCGGTATGGACGTGCCCGGTGTGCGCGGGCTCCGCAAGGAGATCGATGTCCTCACCGAGCTGCAGATGCTGCCCGGCTCCCGGCACATCGTGGTGAACATGGCCGACCGTGCCAGCGGGCTGAGCGTCCAGGACATCGAGTCCACCGTCCGGACGCCGGTGGACGTGGTGGTTCCCCGCTCCAAGGCCGTGACCTACTCCACCAACAAGGGGGAGCCGATCCTCCAGGAGGCGTCGCGGGACAAGGCCGCGAAGGCCCTGAACCAGCTGGTGAGGCGCTTCGATCCCGCCCACTCCACAGCGCCTCGCAAGGCCGTGCACCGACGGGCGGTGCTCCAGTGAAGCTCTCACAACGCCTCGATGCGGCCCGCGGCGTGGCTGCCCCTCCGGTCGCCGAACCCGCGCCGACCGCCGACGACACGGTGGGGGAGGACTTCACCCCCACGTTCGTCGTGGAGGCCCACTCCGCTCCCGTCTCGGTGGCCCCAGCCTCCGATGCTCTCGGTGCGCTCAAGGACCGCGTGGCCGAAGCGCTGTTCGAGCGGATCGGCAGCCGGCTCAACGACTCCGGCCTGACCGAAGCCTCCCTGCAGGTCTACGCCCGCGAGGAACTGACCCAGATCGTCGACGCCGAGCAGGTGCCGCTCACCGTCGAGGAACGCCAGCGCCTCGTCCGGGAGATCAGCGACGACGTCCTCGGCTTCGGACCGCTGCAGCGGTTCCTGGACGACGAGTCCGTGACCGAGATCATGGTCAACGGCCCGGATCACATCTTCATCGAACAGGGCGGCCGGGTCGGTCTCAGCAACGCCCAGTTCAAGTCGGAGGAACATCTGCGCCAGGTGATCGAGAAGATCGTCTCGAAGGTGGGCCGCCGCATCGACGAGTCCTCACCGCTCGTGGACGCCCGGCTCGAGGACGGCTCCCGCGTCAACGCCGTGATTCCTCCGCTGGCGGTCAACGGGTCCTCGCTCACCATCCGCAAGTTCGCCGCGGACCCGCTCAAGGTCGCGGACCTGGTCAAGTTCGGGTCGATGTCGCCGGAGATGGCGGAGCTGCTCAACGCCTGCGTCAAGGCGCACCTGAACATCCTCATCTCCGGCGGAACCGGCACCGGCAAGACGACCCTGCTCAACGTGATGTCCTCGTTCATCCCGCACGACGAGCGGATCATCACCATCGAGGACGCCGTCGAGCTCCAGCTCCAGCAGGAGCATGTGGTGCGCCTGGAGAGCCGCCCGGCGAACATCGAGGGCAAGGGCGAGATCACCATTCGCGACCTCGTCAAGAACTCGTTGCGCATGCGCCCGGACCGCATCGTCGTGGGCGAGTGCCGCGGCGGCGAGGCCCTCGACATGCTGCAGGCCATGAACACCGGTCACGACGGGTCGCTGTCCACCATCCACGCGAACTCGCCGCGCGACGTCATCGCCCGTCTCGAGACCCTCGTGCTCATGGCCGGCATGGACCTTCCCCTGCGCGCCGTGAGGGAGCAGATCGCCTCGGCCATCGACGTCGTCGTCCAGCTGACGCGCCTGCGCGACGGCACCCGGCGCGTCACCCACATCACCGAGGTCCAGGGCATGGAGGGGGAGATCGTGACCCTTCAGGATGCCTTCGTCTTCGACTACAGCGCCGGCGTGGATTCCAACGGCCGATTCCTGGGCAAGGCGATCCCCACCGGAGTGCGTCCTCGGTTCGTGGACCGGTTCGAGGACCTGGGCATCCACGTCTCGCCCAAGGTCTTCGAGATGCCTGGCGAGGCGTCGGCACCCGGACGGGGGCGATGATGGCCGGCGCTCTTGGAACCTTGCTATGCCTTCTGGCGTTGCTGTTGCTGCTGTTCATCACCTTCAGCTCGTCCACGCCGCGACTCCCGGTGGACCGGCGACGGCCACCTCGTCTCGATGAGGCCCCACCCTCCGTGCTCAGCCGGGTCACCGGTATCACCACGAATGCGATCGCCGACACATTGAACCGCCATGGCTGGACTCGTTCCATCACCGATGCCCTGGACCGGGCCGGGCTGCGGCTGTCACCGGCCGACTTCCTGGTGCTGGTCGGCACAGCTGGCCTGGTCTTCGCCATCCTCGGTTTTCTGGTCGGCGGACCTGTCCTGGGGCTGCTGCTGCTCATCCTGGCGCCGGTCGGCGGAAAGTTGTTCCTCACGCTGGCCGTCGGGAAACGTCGGCGGGAGTTCGCCGATCAGCTCGACGACACCCTCCAACTGTTCGCGGGCAGCCTGCGTGCCGGGCACAGCCTCCTGCGCGCCGTTGACGCCGTCTCGCGCGAGGCCCAGGCGCCGACGAGCGAGGAGCTGGCACGCGTGGTCAACCAGACCCGTCTCGGCCGCGACCTCAACAGCGCTCTCGACGAGACGGCGGAACGGATGGCCAACGAGGACTTCAGCTGGGTGTCCCAGGCCATCGGCATCCACCGAGAAGTGGGCGGTGACCTCGCCGAGGTCCTGGACCAGGTCGGACAGACCATCCGGGAACGGAACCAGATCCGCCGCCAGGTCAAATCCTTGAGCGCTGAAGGGAAGATGTCCGCGTACATCCTGATCGCACTTCCCATCATCGTTCCGGGAATCATGACCGTGATGAATCCTGCGTTCATCCAGCCTCTGTTCGAGAGCATCATCGGCTACGGGATTCTCTTCCTTGCCGTGTCCATGCTGACCGTGGGGGCCCTCTGGATGCGCAAGATCGTCAGCTTCAAGTTCTGATCCCCTCCGCCTCGACCTGAACCCAGGAGAATTACCGTGGCATCGACACTTACCATTGCCGCCGTGGCCTTCGGCGCGGCACTGGCTCTGGCGCTGTGGGCCGTGTTCAGCACCGCAGGCGCCTCCGCGCGTCAGGTGCGGAACAACCTGTCGCGCGGTCTCAGTGTGGAAGTCGCCGCTGCAGGAACGCCGATCCGCACGTCAAGCAGCAGTCTGCGCCGTCTGACGACGGCGAAGGGCGTGGCTCGGCTCGATCGTCTGCACGCGTTTGCCGGCCGCCCGGCGGCATGGCCTCTGTCCAGACTGCTCGCTGCCAAACCGCTTCTGGCCGGTGCCGGACTGGGGTTGGGGGTGCTACTCCTCGCCGGCAACGCCAGCGGGAGGATGTTCGCTCTCGTCCTCGTGGTCACAGCGGTGGCCTACTTCGTTCCGGATCTGCTCCTGTACAGCCGCGGCATCGAGCGCCAGCGGGCGATCGGACTGGAGCTGCCCGATACGCTGGACCAGATGCTGATCGCTGTCGAGGCCGGACTCGGCTTCGAGTCGGCAATGTCGCGAGCAGGCGAGAACGGCAAAGGCCCGCTGGCCGAGGAACTGCAGCGCACCCTCGGCGACATGCGGGTGGGCGTCCCCCGCAAGGATGCTTACCTCGCGCTCGAGGAGCGGACCAACGTCCCGGATCTGCGCAGCTTCACTCGCGCCGTGGTGCAAGCGGACGCCTACGGCATCTCGATCAGTTCCGTGCTGCGGACACAGGCCAACGAGATGCGCCTCAAGCGACGGCAGCGGGCCGAGGAGCAGGCCATGAAGATCCCGGTGAAGATCACCGTGCCGCTGATGCTGCTGATCCTGCCGGTCCTGCTGCTGATGATCATGGGGCCTGTGGTGCTCACCGCCATGAAGCAGTTCTGACGCCGGCCGCCGACCTGCGGAGCGGGGCTGCGGCTTGGTGCTCCGCTCCGCAGGTCGGCCGTCGCCTGTGCCGCCGTCCGTCGGCCCGACCGGACATGGCACACAAGCATGACAAAGGCTCGAACCCACATCCGTGGGTTCGAGCCTTGCCGATGTCCTGAGACATCACATGGTCGGGATGACAGGATTTGAACCTGCGACCTCGTCGTCCCGAACGACGCGCGCTACCAAGCTGCGCCACATCCCGTGAAGCATCCGGCCTCGACCGGAAACAACTGCTCCATCATAGCCATCCGGTCCTGCGCGTGGGAAATCGGGCGCCCGCGGCCGTGTCGCACCGCGGCCATGAGCGACCTGCGGACCATTGACCGGGGCGCCGGCCTGTGCTTGTGTGATCGCACAGCACTGCCGATCCGCGGCGGACGTCAGGAGATTCGTCCGTCCGGAGCGTCCGCGGTGCCATGTCCCGGGGGAGGGATCGTGCGTCGACGGGCAGTCAGCACAGGGCTCGCCCCGGCCGTGCTGGCGGTGGCCCTCTTCCTGCCGGCCGACGTCCCGGTCATCGCCCTGCCGGTCGGGACCGACGGCGCCGCCTCGACGGAGGAGATCACGCGGGCCGTCACCGCCGAGCAGCTGGAGGGCCACCTGCGGGCGTTCCAGGATGCCGCGGACGCCCACGGCGGCAACCGCGCCGCCGGAACCGCCGGCTACGGGGCGAGCGTCGACCATGTCGTGGAGCGACTCCGGGCCGCCGGCTACCGCCCCCGGGTGCAGGCCTTCACGTTCCCCTCCGACGAGGAGCACGACGACCACGACGACGACCACGACGACGACCACGGTGAGGGGCCGGCCGCGGAGCCCCGCGTGACGTACAACGTCCTGGCGGACACGGCCACGGGGGACCCGGCCAGCACCGTGCTGGTCGGCGCGCACCTGGACAGCGTGCCGGAGAGCCCCGGTCTCAACGACAACGGCTCCGGCGCCGCAGGTGTCCTCGCCGTGGCCGAGGCCCTGGCCGGCACCGACACGCGGAACAGGGTGCGCTTCGCCTGGTGGGGTGCCGAGGAGGTCAACTACAACGGCGCCGACCACTACGTCTCCGACCTCCGGGCCAACGATCCCGGGGCGTTCGACGACATCGCGCTGTATCTGAACCTCGACATGATCGGCTCCCCGAACTACGGGCGCTTCATCTACGACGGCGACGCATCCGGGGGCGGCTGGCACGACGACTCCGTCGAGGCCCCGGCCGGATCGAAGGCCATCGAGGTGGCGTTCACGGGCTACTTCGAGTCCGTGGCGATGGCTGTCGAGGAGGTGCCGCTCGACGACGGGAGCGACCACCTCGTGTTCGCCGGGGCCGGGATCCCGGTGGGCGGGCTCTTCACCGGCGACACTGGCGAGAAGACGCGGCGGCAGGCGGACCGGTACGGGGGCGAGGCCGGTGTTGACTACGATCCCTGCTACCACTCTGCCTGCGACGACCTGGGCAACGTCGACCTCCAGGTCGTGGAGCAGATGAGCGACGCCACGGCTGCGGTGGTCCTGGGCTTCGCCTCGTCGGCGATCGTGGACGGGGCGCCCCTGCATCCCCCGGATGGATGGCCGGACCGCGGGATGCTCGAGGCTCCGGGCTCGGGCCGCACCTGGGTGCTGGCGGTGGGGGTGGTCGCCGCCATGCTCGTGGCGGCCGGCCTGGTGGCGCGGCGCCGTGCCCGCCGGCGCCGGTGAGCTCTGCACCGGCGAGCGCCTCATCGTGGCGCCTGTCCACCAAGTAGTGGACAAAAGTTATTGACCGGTCGGTAACCCATTTGTGAGCATGTGCAAATCCGAGTCATCCCCCGATGACTGTGAACCGCGTCACGGCCGGGTCACCTCCTGGCCGCCGCTCACCTGGAGGTTCCATGCCCGTCCGCACGCCCAGTCACTGGATCACCGCGGCCGCCCTGGCCGGCGCCCTGACTCTCACGGCGACCAGTGCCGTCGCAGCCCCCACCCGCGACACCAGCAACAACAACACCACCCACAAGATCACCCAGGCCGTCTCCCAGCAGAAGTTCACGGAGCACCTGAACGCGTTCCAGGCGATCGCGGAGGCCAACGACGGCAACCGCGCCTCCGGCACGTCCGGCTACCGGGCCAGCGTCGACTACGTCGTCCAGAAGCTGCAGGCCGCCGGCTACACCCCGGAGGTCCAGGAGTTCACCTTCCCGTACTTCCAGGAGGTCAGCCCGGCCACGGTCAGCGCGGACGGCGTCCAGCTCGCCGCCGAGGACGTCGCCGTGATGACGTACTCCGGCACCGGGTCGGTCACCGCCCCGGTGCAGGCCGTGGACACCGACGGCACCGCGGGCACCTCGACCAGCGGCTGCGAGGCCGAGGACTTCGCGGACTTCGTGCCGGGCAGCGTCGCCCTGATCCAGCGCGGCGCCTGTTCCTTCGCCACGAAGGCCGCCAACGCGGAGGCCGCCGGCGCGAGCGCCGTGCTGATCTTCAACAACGGCGCCGCGGGCAGCGAAGGCCTCCTCAACGGCACCCTGGGCTCCCCGGAGGCGACCTCCCTGCCGACTGTCGGGCTGAGCCACCAGGCCGGTGTGGACCTGCTCGACGCCCAGGAGGTCACGGTCGCCACGGACACCGTCTCGGCGACCCGCACCACCTACAACGTCCTCGCCGAGACCGGCGCGGGCGACCCCGGGAACACGGTGGTGGTCGGCGCCCACCTGGACGGCGTGCTCGAAGGCGCCGGCATCAGCGACAACGGCACCGGGTCGGCGGGCATCCTCGCCATCGCGGAGGCCATGGCCAAGACGAAGACCGAGAACAACGTCCGCTTCGCCTGGTGGGGCGCGGAGGAGCTCGGCCTGCTGGGCGCCGAGCACTACGTCCAGGACCTCGCGGCGAACGATCCGCAGGCGCTCGAGGACATCGCGCTGTACCTGAACTTCGACATGATCGGCTCCCCGAACTACGGCCGGTTCGTCTACGACGGCGACGCCTCCGCCTTCGACCCCGGTGACACGAACGTCCCCGAGGGGTCGGGTGCCATCGAGGCGGCGTTCCACGAGTACTTCGCCTCGGCCGGGCTGACCTCCGGCGAGACGGAGTTCAGCGGCCGCAGTGACTACGGGCCCTTCATCGAGGTCGGCGTGCCCTCCGGTGGTCTGTTCACGGGTGCCGAGGGCGTGAAGACCGAGGAGCAGGCCGCGCTGTTCGGCGGCCAGGCCGGTGTCGCCTACGACTCCTGCTACCACTCCGCGTGCGACGACATCTCCAACGTGAACCTGCAGGGCATGGAGGAGATGTCCGACGCCGCCGCGGCCGTCGTGCTCCGGTACGCGATGTCCACGCACGACGTCAACGGCGAGGGCCGGCCCTACCAGCAGAAGGGCAAGGGCGCCGTCGGCCACCCGCAGGGCAAGGACCGCGGCCACGGCCCGCACTCCGAGCACGGTCGCGGCCACGGGCACGGCCACGACAAGGCGGCCGCCTGACGGCCTCCGCGCACGAGTGCTCCACGGCCCCGCCCCCGGCAGTCCACGCCGGGGGCGGGGCCGTTCCCTGCCACAATCCGTCCGGTCGTTGTGCCGCCGGGCGGCGCCTGGGATTCTGTGCACATCGCTCCATCAGCTCGGTGGAGCCGCTGTCCGGGACGAGCTCCCGGACGGCCCCTTCCCCGGGAGACCCCATGCGCCACCGCACCCATCACCACCGGACCGAGGCCCCCGCGGCCGCCACGGTGTCCGTCAGTCCTTTCGGCAGCGGCGCCGGCAGCGTCGGTGCCCCGAGCCCCGGAGCCCCTCACCCCGGCGCCCCGACACCCGACGACGTGGCCGCCGCAGCGCCGACCGCGCCGAGGTGGTCCCGGTGACCGCGGCAGAGGTGCCCTCCAACCAGGTGCTGGAGCACCTCGAGGTGTTCCAGGCCATCGCCAACGCCAACGACGGCAACCGGGCCTCGGGCACGTCCGGCTACCGGGGCAGCGTGGACTACGTGGTCGGCCGGCTGCGGGCCGCGGGCTACGCCCCGCGGGTCCAGGAGTTCACGTTCCCCTTCTTCCAGGCGCTCGGCCCGGCCACGGTCAGCGCCGGCGGCCGGGCGCTGCCCGCGGAGGACGTGGCGGTGATGACGTACTCCGGTTCCGGCACCGTGACCGCCACGGTGCAGGCCGTGGGGACCACCGGGGAGCCAGCGGCGAGCACCAGCGGGTGCCAGGCCGAGGACTTCGCCGGATTCGTGCCGGGGAACATCGCGCTGCTGCAGCGGGGCACGTGCTCCTTCGGGACGAAGGCCGCCCACGCCCAGGCCGCCGGGGCGTCCGCCGTGCTGATCTTCAACACGGGCCTGCCCGGCGAGGAGGACGTGGTCGCCGGCACCCTCGGTGAGCCGGGTGGGGTGACCGTCCCGGTGGTCGGCCTCAGCCACGCCGCCGGCAGGGCGCTGCTGGGCGCGGGCGAGGTGACGGTCAGCACGCAGACCGTCTCGGAGAGCCGGGAGACCTTCAACGTCCTCGCCGAGACGAGCACGGGCGAGCCCGGGAGCACGGTCATGGTGGGCGCCCACCTGGACAGCGTGCCGGAGGGGCCGGGGATCAACGACAACGCCTCCGGCTCCGCGGGGATCCTGGCCGTCGCCGAGGCGCTCGCGGACACGGAGACCGTCAACCGCGTCCGCTTCGCCTGGTGGGGCGCCGAGGAGCTGGGTCTGCTGGGGTCCCGGCACTACGTCACGGACCTGAAGTCCAACGACCCCGGGACGCTGGAGACGATCGCGCTGTACCTGAACTTCGACATGATCGGCTCCCCGAACCACGGCCGCTTCGTCTACGACGGCGACGCCTCGGCCTTCGGCCCGGAGGACGGCTCGGTGCCCGCACCGCCCGGATCGGCGGCGATCGAGGCGGCCTTCCACGAGCATTTCGGCTCCGTGGGGCTGGCCTCCGGCGAGACCGAGTTCAGCGGCCGCAGCGACTACGGCCCCTTCATCGCCGAGGGCGTGCCCTCCGGCGGGCTGTTCACGGGCGCCGAGGGGATCAAGACCGTGGAGCAGGCCGCGCTGTTCGGCGGCCGGGCCGGGATCGGCTACGACTTCTGCTACCACGCGGCGTGCGACGACCTCAGCAACATCGACCTCCGGACGCTCGACGAGATGACCGCTGCGGCCTCCGCCGTGGTCCGGCGCTTCGCCGGCTCCTCCCTGGAGGACCTCGAGGAGGTGGGGCGGCGGATGCGCAGCGCTGTGGGGGCCATTCCGGCTGCCGCGGTCGACCAGGGCCACGGCCCCGGCAACGCCGCCGAGGACCGGCAGGCGCAGTGAGGCGAGCGCCGCGGCACCGGCGCCCCGGCACAGGCACAGGCACAGGCACAGCGACACCGTCCCAGCGACACCCTCCCGGCGACGCCATTCCGACGACGCCGCCACCATGGCGCCGGCGCGGCGGGGCCGCCGGGCCGGAGTCGATGATCTCGCCACAATCCGTCCGGTCATTGTGCCTCTGACCTGGAGCTGAGATTCTGTGCGCAGAGCTCCACCCGTCCGGTGGAGCCGATGACGGACACGGTCGAGCCCCCGATCGGCCCCCGGCCCCGGGAGGACCCATGCCGTACCGCACACCCCGCCGTTGGACCGTGGCCGCGGCCCTGGCCGGCACCCTGGCGTTCTCCGCGCCGGGCGCCGTGGCGGCCCCGCCGGGGATCGACGACGCCGGGGCGGCGGCCGGGACCGCCGTGGCCGTGCCGCCGGAGCGGGTGCTGGAGCACCTCGAGGTGTTCCAGGCCGTCGCCCACGCCAACGGCGGCAACCGGGCCTCCGGCACGCCCGGCTACCGGGGCAGCGCGGACTACGTGCTCGGCCGGCTCCGGGCCGCCGGCTACGCCCCGCGGGTCCAGGAGTTCACGTTCCCGTTCTTCCAGGAGGTCGTGCCCGCGACCGTCGCCGTGTCCGGCCCCGGCGGGGTCCCCCGGACCCTGACCGCCGAGGAGGCGGCCGTGATGGTCTACTCCGGCTCCGGCACGGTGACCGCACCGGTCCAGGCCGTGGACACCACCGGCGCCCGGGAGGCGAGCACCAGCGGCTGCGAGACGGAGGACTTCGCCGGCTTCACCGCGGGGAACATCGCGCTGCTCCAGCGCGGCACGTGCACCTTCGCGGTGAAGGCGGCCAACGCGCAGGCGGCCGGCGCGTCCGCCGTGCTGATCTTCAACACCGGTCTGCCCGGGGAGGAGGGCGTGGTCGCCGGAACGCTGGGAGAGCCCGGCGCCACCACCCTTCCCGTGGTGGGCCTCAGCCACGCCGTCGGCACCGCGTTGCTGGGCGGGGGCGAGGTGACCGTGACGGCGCAGACGGTGTCCGAGAACCGCCGGACCGTCAACGTCCTCGCCGAGACGCGCACGGGCGACCCCGGGAACACGGTGATGGTCGGCGCCCACCTGGACAGCGTGCTCGAGGGCGCGGGGATCAACGACAACGGCTCGGGCTCCGCGGGGATCCTGGCCGTCGCCGAGGCCCTTGCGGACACGGAGACCGCCAACCGGGTGCGCTTCGCGTGGTGGGGGGCGGAGGAGTTCGGCCTGCGCGGCTCCCAGCACTACGTCGCCGACCTCAAGGCCCGGGATCCCGGGGCGCTCGAGGACGTCGCGCTGTACCTGAACTTCGACATGATCGGCTCCCCGAACTACGGCCGCTTCGTCTACGACGGCGACCACTCCGCGTTCCCGCCGGTGCAGGGCCCCGAGGGCCCGGTGACGGCCCCGGCGGGCTCGGCGGCGATCGAGGCGGCCTTCCACGAGCACTTCGGCTCCGTGGGCCTGGCCTCCGGCGAGACCGAGTTCAGCGGCCGCAGCGACTACGGGCCGTTCATCGCCGAGGGCATCCCCTCGGGCGGGCTCTTCACGGGCGCCGAGGGGATCAAGACGGCGGAGCAGGCCGCGCTGTTCGGCGGCCGGGCCGGTGTCGCCTACGACTTCTGCTACCACGGCGCGTGCGACGACCTCGCCAACGTCGACCTCCAGGGGCTGCGCGAGATGACCGACGCGGCGGCCGCCGTGGTGCTGCGCTTCGCGGCCTCCACCCAGGATCTCGACGACGCGCAGGAGGCCGGGCAGCCGGGGAGCACCGAGCTCCCGCTCGGTCCCGCGACCGTGGACCAGGGCGACGGCCCGCGCAGCGCCGCCGCTGAGCCGGCGGCGCGCTGAGGGGCCGGCCGCAGGACCGGCGCGCGGGAGCAGGGACGGGGCCGGCAGGAGGACGGACCCGGCCGGGGATCATCCTCCGCGCCGGCAGTCCGCGATCGATTGATCCCCCGGGCACCGGGTGGAAGGGTGGGGTCATGACTGCTCCCCGGACCCCCGATCCCGCCGCGCCGACCCGGCGCGGTGTCCTGTTCGACGTCGACGGCACCCTCATCGACTCGAGCTACCTGCACACCGTCGCCTGGTGGCACGCCTTCAACCAGGCCGGTCACGACGTCCCCATGCACCGCATCCACCGGCTCATCGGTATGGGATCGGAGCAGCTGATCGACGAGCTGCTGCCCGCCGATCGGGACCGGGACGGGGACGACGCCATCGGCGCCGCCCACGGCGCCCTGTTCTCCGTGCACTGGCCGGGGCTCAAGGCCACCCGGGGCGCCGCGGAGCTGCTGCGCCGCTGCTCCGACGCCGGGCTCGTGGTGGTGCTGGCATCGTCGTCGAACGTCACCGAGGTGGCCGCCATGCGGGAGGCCCTCGGCTCGGACGACCTGCTGACCGCGGTCACGACCGCCACCGACGCCGAGCGCAGCAAGCCCCACCCGGACATCTTCGCCGCGGCGCTGGAGGCCGGGAACCTGCGCCCCGAGGACGCGATCGTGGTGGGGGACGCCCGCTGGGACGTCGAGTCCGCGTGGAAGCTCGGCCTCGACGCGGTGTGCGTGACGAGCGGCGGGATCAGCGAGTCCGAGCTGCGCGAGGCCGGTGCCGTGGCCGTCTACGCGGACCCGCAGGCCCTGCTGGACGACTTCGAGAACAGCCCCCTGGGCCGGCTCGCGCCCGCGCGCTGAACGACCCTCCTCGCCGCCCGGCCGGACGACGCCGTGCGCCACTCCTACGGAAGGATCCGCCATGACCGCCGACGACCGGCCCGTCCTCGTGTTCGACGTGAACGAGACCCTCTCGGACATGCGACCCCTGCACCACGCCTTCGAGGAGGTGGGCGTGCCGGGGGAGCTGGCGGCCACGTGGTTCGCCACCGTGCTGCGGGAGGGCTTCGCGCTGGCCGTGCACGGGGAGGCCCAGCCGTTCTCCGTGCTGGGGCAGGAGACGGCCCGCACGCTCTTCACGACCCACCCGCCCTCCCGGGACGTGGAGGACGCGGTGCGCCACGTCCTGGACGCCGTGCAGGGGCTGTCCCTGCACGCGGACGTCCCGGACGGGGTGCGCGCCCTGGCGGCGGCCGGGTTCCGGCTCACCGCCCTGACCAACGGTTCCGCGGCCACCGCCGAGGGCCTGCTCGAGCGCGGAGGGGTGCGGCAGCACTTCGAGCAGGTCTGCTCGGTCGAGGACGCGCCGTGCTGGAAGCCCGCGTCCGAGGCCTACGGCTGGGCGAGCGGGGTGTGGGGCGTGCCGCTGGAGCGGATGCTCATGATCGCCGTGCACCCCTGGGACCTGCACGGGGCGGCCCGGGCCGGGATGCGCACGGCCTGGATCGACCGGCACGGAGCGCCCTATCCGCAGTACGCGCGCACCCCGGACCTCAGGGTGTCCGGGGTGCGGGAGCTCGCCGCGCGGCTGGAGGCCGGCGGCGCGGAGGTCACCGGCTGAGCGCTCGGCTCACAGCTTGACGACCATCTTGCCGGTGTTGGCGCCGGCGAGCAGGTCGATGAACGCCTGCGGGGCGTCGTCGAGGCCCTCGCGCACGGTCTCGTCCCACCGGATCTCGCCGGCCGCCAGCCAGCCGGCCATCTTCTCGCGGAACTCGGGGCCGAGGTCCTGGTGACCGCTCACCAGGAAGCCCTGCAGGCTCAGCTGCTTGCCGATCGCCAGCGCCAGGTTCCGCGGTGCGGCCGGGGGCTCGGTCGCGTTGTACTGCGAGATGGCACCGCACAGGCACACGCGCCCGTGCGGGTTCAGCGCGGAGATCGCGGCCTCCAGGTGCTCGCCGCCCACGTTGTCGAAGTACACGTCGATACCCTCGGGCGCGGCGCGCCGCAGCTGGGGGAGCACCGGGCCGTCGTGGTAGTCGAAGGCGGCGTCGAAGCCGAGCTCCAGCAGGCGGGCGACCTTCTCCGGGGAGCCGGCGCTGCCCACCACGCGCGCGGCGCCGCTGAGCTTCGCGATCTGGCCCACCAGGGAACCCACGGCCCCGGCGGCGCCCGAGACGAACACGGTGTCCCCGGGCCGGAAGCGCGCCGCCGCCATGAGCCCGGCGTACGCGGTGAGGCCCGGCATGCCGAGCACGCCCAGGTAGGCGGACTCCGGCGCGGCCTCCGGGTCCACCAGGGTGGCGGACCCGGCGTCGACCACCGCGTGCTCGCGCCACCCGGCGCCGTGCAGCACCGTGGCGCCCACGGGCAGCCCGGGCACGGAGGAGGCGACGACCTCGCCCACGGCGCCGCCGTCGAGCGGGCGGTCCACCTGGAACGGCGGGACGTAGGACTTCACGTCGTTCATCCGGCCGCGCATGTACGGGTCCACGGACATCCAGCGGTTGGCGACCACGACCTGTCCGGGGCCGGGCTCGGGCAGCGGGGCCTCCTCGAGCCGGAAGTTCTCGGACGTCGGCGTGCCCTCGGGGCGTGAGGCGAGCACGACCTGGCGGGTGCTGGTGGGAAGGGTCATCGGTTCTCCTGAGGGGTGGACGGTCCGGTGCGGTGCGGTGCGGGCGGGGGAGCGGGATCAGTCGTCGGCGACGGTCACGCGGACGTCGACGTTGCCGCGGGTGGCGTTCGAGTACGGGCAGACCTGGTGGGCCTTGTCGGCCAGGGACCGGGCGGTGTCCTGGTCGAGGTCCGGGAGCACGACCTCCAGGTCGACCTCGAGGCCGAAGCCGCCCTGGCCGTTGCCGCCGATGCCCACGCGGGCGCCCACGCTGGAGTCGCCGAGCGTCACCTTCTCCTGCCGGGCGACCATCTGCAGGGCGGAGTGGAAGCACGCGGCGTAGCCGGCGGCGAAGAGCTGCTCCGGGTTGGCGCCGTCACCGGAGCCGCCCATCTCCTGGGGGACGGCCAGGTCCAGGTCGATGCGGCCGTCGGTGGTGCGGGTGCGGCCGTTGCGGCCGGAGCCGGTGGCGAGGGCCTCGGCGGTGTAGACGGTGTCCATGGTGCTCACTCCTGAGTGCTGGTGTGGGTGGTGGTGGGGTGGGTGGTGTCGGTGTTGTCCTTGCCGGCGGGGGCGCCGATCCTGCGGGCCAGCCGGTGCAGGGTCTCCATCTCCCCGGGGGTCAGTCCCGAGGACTCGAGGACCCGCCGCTGCACGGCCGGGGCGCGCTCGCGCAGCCGGCGGCCCTCGTCCGTGAGGTGGACGGTGACCCGCCGCTCGTCGTCGTGGCCGCGGCGGCGCTCGAGGAGGCCGCCGGTCTCCATGCGCTTGAGCAGCGGGGAGAGGGTGCCGCTGTCCAGGTGCAGGCGGGAGCCCAGCGCCGAGACGGTCGGGCCGTCCTCCTCCCACAGCGCGAGCAGCGCGAGGTACTGCGGGTAGGTCAGCCCGAGCTCCGCCAGCGGCTCGCGGTAGGCCGCGGTGGTGGCCCGGGAGGCGGCGTAGAGCGCGAAGCACAGCTGTGCGTCGAGCCGGAGATCTGCGTCCATGACCCCATGCTGGCAAGAAAGACAGTTGCGCACAACTCGGTTGTGCGCAACCAATGTGCGGAGCGGGTCAGCGGGTCGCCTCCTCCAGGTGCTCCAGGACGTGCCGGTAGGGGTGGCCGGTGGCCTCCGTCATGCCCTGCTCGCACGTGCGGTTGAGCGAGGCGTAGGCCGCGAAGCGGCGCCCGCCGACCTCCCGCGCCTCGTCGGCGGTGGCCGAGGCCGTGAACTCGGGGTGCAGCATGCCGCGGTCCCCGGCGTAGGCGCAGCAGCCCCAGGCCGCCGGCACCACCACGTCCGCGCTGATCGCCCGGGCCAGGGTCTCGAAGGCGCCCGTGATGCCCAGGTGCACGCTCGAGCACGTGGGGTGCAGCGCCATCGAGGCGATCGGCCGGCGCACGGTCAGGTGCCCCAGGACGCGGTCGGCCACGAACTCCACCGCGTCCACGAACCGCAGCGCGTGGTACTCGCTGGACGCCGCCGCGAGCTCGGCCATGGTCTCCAGGCCCTCGGTGCAGGACGCGGCGTCGCAGACGACCGGCAGCTCGCCCTGGCGGGTCGCCTCCCACAGCGCCGCCAGCGTCCGCTCGGACATCGTGGCGTAGCCCGAGGGCAGCCCCTTGGACTTCCACGGCGTCCCGCAGCACAGGGCGCCGATGCCCTCCGGGACCGTCACGTGCACCCCCGCGCGGTCGCACAGGGCCAGGAACGCCTGGGAGGCCGTCAGGGCCTCGCGGTCCCCGGCGCGCGCGGCCGTGCCGAACATCGTGTTGATGCACGCCGGGAAGAACACGGCCTCCGCCGCCGGGTCCTGCCGGCGCGGCCGGGGCGGCCCGCCGGCGGGCAGCTCGTCCTTGTACTGCGGGACGTGCTCGGCGCCCAGCACGGCCCGGGCCGCGGCGGTCGCGGTGGCCGGCAGCACGGTGGGCAGGGCCTTCGCGGCCGTCAGGCCGAGTCCCGCGCCCGTCGTCGTCGCCCCCCACGCCTTCGCCGCAGCACCCCAGCCGGCGTCCGCGACCCGGCTGTGGTCCTCGGCGCGCAGCCGGCGCACGAGGTCCCCCGTGTTGATCAGCACGGGGCAGGCCGTCACGCACATCCCGTCCACGGCGCACGTCTGCAGGCCCTCGTAGTCGTACTCGGCGCGCAGCCGGGCGGCGAGCTCCGCGTCCCCGCGTTCTTCGGCCGCCGCGATCTCCCGGCGGCCCACGATGCGCTGCCGGGGCGTGAGGGTGAGGTCCTTCGAGGGGCAGACCGGCTCGCAGTAGCCGCACTCCACGCACCGGTCCACCTCCTGCTCCACCGTGGGCGCGGTCTTGAGGTCCCGCACGTAGACCGTGGGGTCCTCGTTGAGCAGCACGCCCGGGTTCAGCAGGCCGCCCGGGTCCACGAGCCGCTTGAGGCGGACCATGACGTCGTAGAGCTCGTCACCGTACTGCCGGCGCACGAACGGGGCCATGTTGCGCCCCGTGCCGTGCTCGGCCTTGAGGGAGCCGTGGTGGGCGAGGACCAGGTCCACCATGTCCTCGGTGAAGCGCTCGTAGCGGGCCAGCAAATCCGGGCGGTCGAACTGCTCGTTGAGCATGAAGTGCACGTTGCCGTCTTTGGCGTGCCCGAAGATCACGGAGTCCCGGTAGCCGTGGGCGTCGAAGAGCCCGGTGAGCTGCTCGCACGTCTCGCCGAGCTCCGCCACGGGGACGACGACGTCCTCGAGCAGCGCGTTGGACCCGCTCGGCCGGGCCCCCGCCACGGTGGTGTAGAGGCCCTTGCGCACGGTCCACAGCGCGGCCCGGGCCGCGGGGTCGTCCGTGAGCGCCGGCGGCACCGTGAGGTCCAGGGTGCGGAACAGCGCGGCGGCGCCGGCCGAGAGCTCCTGCTCCTCCTCGCGGGTGCGGCCCTGGTACTCGACCAGCAGCGCCGCGTGGTCCTGGACCTCCACGTCGAGGATCTGCGCCGGGGCCAGGCCGGTGCGCTGGGAGACCCTCAGGGACGTGGCGTCCAGCAGCTCGACCGTGGCGGAGCGCGCCTCCACCAGGGCGGGGACGGTCCGGGTGGCCGCGGCCAGGTCCGGGAACACCAACAGCCCGGTGGCGGTGAAGGGCAGGATCTCCACCGTGCGGAAGACCGCCTCGGCCACGAAGCCCAGGGTGCCCTCGCTGCCGATCATCAGGTGCTCGAGGATCCGCGCCGGCTCGTCGTGGTCCAGGAACGAGTTGAGGCCGTAGCCCATGGTGTTCTTCATCGAGAACTGCCGCTGGACGGTGCGCACCGACGCCGGGTCGGACCGCACCCGGTCCCGCAGCCGCAGCAGGCCCTCGTGCAGACCGGGCTCGAGCTCCCGCAGCCGCCGGTCGGCGTCCGGGTCCGCGGTGTCCACCCGGGTCCCGGACGGCAGGACGAACACCAGGGACTCCAGCGTCCGGTAGGTGTTGGTCTCCGTGCCGCACGCCATGCCCGAGGAGTTGTTGGCCACCACGCCGCCGATCGTGCACGCGGCCTCGCTCGCCGGGTCCGGTCCCAGCCGGCGGCCGTACGGGGCCAGCCGGGCGTTGACCTGGCGCACCGTGGCCCCCGGCTGCACGCGGACCCGCCGGCCGCCGTCCAGCACCTCGACGTCCCGGAAGTTGCGGCGGACGTCCACCAGCACCTGGTCCGTCACGGACTGCCCGGACAGGGACGTCCCGCCGGCGCGGAAGGTCAGGCCCAGGCCGTGCCGGGCGACCGCCCGGAAGAGGTTGCCCATGTCCGCCGCCGAGCGCGGGCGCACCACCGCGGCGGGCTGCAGCAGGTAGTGCGAGGCGTCGTGGGCCAGGGCGCGGTGCTCGAGCTCCGAGGTCACCACGGCGTTGCGGCCGCACCAGGTCCGGAGGTCCTCCACCAGGGCCTCGGGGGCGGGGGAGCGGCGCGTGCTGGGGGCGGTCATGGTGTCTCCTCCGGAGGTCGGCGCAGCCGGTGTGGCCCACGACACAGTGTAGGCAACGACCCCCCGCCCCGGCACCGGCCCCTCCGGCCGTCCCCGTCCTGCGCCGCCCGGCCCCGGCCTCCTCTCCGGCTCCGCCCGGCCGCGGCTTCCTCTCCGGCTCCGCCCGGACGCCCGCTCCGGCCGGTTCCGGAGCGGCGCGGGGGATTGTGGGAGAGGCCGATCTGGGAGAGGCTCGGGCCACGGGCCCGACAGCCCGTGCCCCGACATCCGGAGGAGACCACCATGGATCCCAACTGCCCGTCCTGCGGCGGAGCCCTGCGCCAGATCCCCGAGGACCAGTGGCCCGAGGGAGGCCCCGTGCCCGAGGGCACGGTCGAGATGTACCTGTGCGAGCGGACCAACCACCGGATCATCGTGGCGGTCCCCGAGATCTCCGGGTGAGCGGCCCCGGGCCGGACGTCCGCAGGGTCGTGGTGGTGCACGGCTACGACGCCGCCCCGGACCGGCACTGGTTCCCGTGGCTGCGGGAGCGCCTCGAGGCCGAGGGCGTGCCCACGGACGTCGTGGAGCTCCCGGAGCCGTCCCGTCCCGAGGCCGGCGCGTGGCGGGCGGCCGTGGCGCGGGCGGTGGGCGAGCCGGACGAGCACACCCACCTCGTGGGCCACAGCCTCGGCTGCCTCACCCTGCTGCGCCACCTGGCCGGCCTGCCCGGTCCCTGGACGCTGGGCGGGCTCGTGCTCGTGGCCGGCTTCACCGGGCCGCTCGAGGGCCTGCCGCAGCTGGACCGGTTCCTGGCCGAGGACGTGGACGTCTCCGCGGTGCGCGCGAACACGCGGCGCCGGCTGGTGCTGCGCTCCGACGACGACCCGACCGTCCCCGCCTCCGCCACCGAGGCGCTCGCGGCGCGGCTGGAGGCCCCGGTGCAGGTGGTGCCCGGCGCCGGGCACTTCTGCGGCTCCGACGGCGTCACCCGGCTTCCCGAGGTGCTCGAGGCCCTGCGGCCGCGCGGCGGCGGCCCGCTCAGTCGGTGAGCGTCAGCAGCACGGCCTCCGGCGGGCAGAACAGCCGGATCGGCGCGAAGCGGGACGTCCCCAGGCCCGCCGAGACGTTGACCGGCACCCCGCCCTGGGTGATGAGACCCTTGCAGCGCTCCGGCTCGAGGTCGCAGTTGCTGACCAGCGCCCGCCCGCCCGGCAGGCAGACCTGCCCGCCGTGGGTGTGCCCCGCCAGCACGAGCTGCGCGCCGTCCGCGGCGAAGCGGTCCAGGGTGCGCAGGTACGGGGCGTGGGCCACGCCCAGGCGCAGGTCCGCCGTGGCCGGGTCGCCGAAGCCGGGGTGCCGGTCGTAGCCCAGGTGCGGGTCGTCCACCCCGGAGAGGTCCAGGGTCAGGCCCGCGACCTCCATCCGGGCGGCGCGGTTGATCAGCGGCGTCCAGCCGGCGGCGTCGAACGCGTCGTGCATGTCCTGGGTGGGCAGCCGGGGGGCCTCGTCCCGGCCCTCCCCGGAGGTGTCCCGCCACAGGTAGCGGAACGGGTTCTTCGGCCGCGGCGCGAAGTAGCAGTTGGACCCCGGGACGTAGGCCCCGGGCAGGCGCAGCAGGGGCTCCAGGATTTCCAGCAGCCAGGGCAGGGCCTCGGGGTGGGACAGGTTGTCCCCGGTGTCCACCACGAGGTCCGGCTCCAGCGCCGCGAGCGAGTGCACGAACTCCCGGACCGACCGCTGGCCGGGCCAGACGTGCAGGTCGGACAGGTGCAGGATCCGCAGCGGCGCGCTGCCCCCGGGCAGCAGCCGGAGCCGCTCCGTGCGCAGCTGGAAGCGGCGGCGCTCGACGACGACGCCCCAGGCGCCGAGGCCCGCCGCCGCGCCGGCGGCGGCGGCCGTCACGGCGGCGGCGGTGCGCAGGGCGGGCGCGACGGCGGGCGGAGGGGTGGGTGCGCTGGGCATCCGGGCGGCCGGGATCAGCCGGGCTCGGAGGTGCCGTTGCGGCCCTCGAGCACGTCGTCGTCGGGCTCCTCGAACTCGTCCGTGTCGTAGTCCCGGGCCACGTCGCGCATGAACCGCTGCCACTGGGCGCCGGCGTAGGTGGAGCCGTCCACCCAGTCGTCGCCGGTGGTGCGCTCCCCGCCGATGGACAGCCCGTTGAGGGAGCGGGAGCCGAACTCGTAGTTGCCCACCCAGGACGCCGTGGCCAGACCCTTGGTGTAGCCCACCATCCAGGTCTGGGTCGAGTTGTCCGTGGTGCCCGTCTTGGCCGCGGACGCGCCCGGCAGCCCGATCTCCCGCTGCCAGCCGGAGCCGCGGATCAGGGTCTGGTTGAGCGCGAAGTTCACGCCGTCGGCCACGTCCTCGCTGATGACGCGCTCGCAGGACGTCTCGGGGATGTCGTACTCCTTGCCCGTGTAGTCCACGACCCGCTCGAGGGCCCGCGGCTCGCACATCACGCCGCGGTTGGCGAAGGCGGAGTAGGCCCGGGCCATGGTCATGGGCGAGATGTCCACGGACCCGCCCAGGAGGGACGAGAGGACCGTGGTGTCCACCGGCTCGCCGTTCTTGCCGTTGACGATGCCCAGCGACTCGGAGATCTCCCCGATGTCGCACAGGTCGAGGTCCTCGGCCATCGCGTAGATCGCGGTGTTGATCGAGTTGTACAGGCCGAAGTCGGCCTCCATCTCCCGGGTGTAGCCGGACTCGGCGTTCTGGATCTCGAACCCGTCGTTGTTCCGGCCGGGCTCGATCTTGTACCCGCGCTCGAGGCAGGACGCCTTCCACCGGTAGTCGGCGGGCCACTTCGTCTGGGAGGCGTCGATCTCGTCCTCGGCGCCGTTGCCGGCGTCGAGCCACGCGGCGTAGGTCAGCGGCTTGTAGGTCGAGCCGACCTGGAACCCGCCGGCCCCGCCCATCCAGGAGTCCACGTTGAAGTTGTACGTGGTGTTGGAGTCGCCCTCGGCGGTGGAGTAGTAGGTGTTCTGCGCCATCGCCACGATGTCCCCGTTGGAGGGCTCGAGGGAGACCAGCGCGGTGGAGACGTTGTCCGGGTTGTCGTCCCGGGGCTGCGTCTCGTTGACGGACTCCTGGGCCGCTCGCTGGGCCTCGATGTCGAGCGTGGTGGTGATCGTAAGGCCCCCCAGCTGCAGCGTCTTGAGCCGCTCCTCGGGGGTCTCGCCGAACGCCGAGTCCTGGAGGATGGAGTTCTCCACGTAGTCGCAGAAGTACGGCGCGATCTCCGCGGCCGTGCACCCGGAGTTCGTGGGGTGCAGGTCCACCTCGATCGGCTCCGCGGCGGCGGCCGCGTGCTCCTCCGGGGTGATCGCGCCGGTGGTGAGCATCGTGTCCAGCACGATGTTGCGCCGCTCGGTGGCGGCCTCCGGGTTCGCGGCGGGGTCGTAGTAGTTCGGGGACTGCACCATCCCGGCCAGCACGGCGGCCTGCGAGATGCTCAGGTCGGACGCGGGGATGCCCCAGTAGTACTGGGCGGCCGCCTCCACGCCGTAGTTCTGCCCGCCGAAGAGCACCATGTTCAGGTAGCCCTCGAGGATCTCGTCCTTGCTCAGCTCCTGCTCCATGGACAGCGCGAGCTTGATCTCCTTGATCTTGTCCGTGTAGCCCTTGTCGGCGCCGATGGTGGTGGCCTCCTCGCCGGCCCGGACCTGGGAGTCGATGAGCAGGTTGTTCACATACTGCTGGGTGATGGTCGAGGCGCCCTGGCGGGCGTCCGGATGGATGATGTTGTTGCCCAGGGCGCGCAGGATGCCGCCGAGGTCCACTCCGCCGTGCTCGTAGAAGTCGCGGTCCTCGATCGCGAGGATCGCGGCCTCCATGTGCGGGGAGATCTCGTCCAGGCCCACGGGAGTGCGGTTCTGCGCGTAGAAGGTGGCGATCTCGGTCCCGTCCCGGGCCACCACGGTGGAGGCGCGCGACATCGGCCCGGCCTCCATCTGGGCCGGGAGGTCCTTGAACCACCCGATCGAGGCGTTCGCGGCGAGGCCCGTGGCGGCTGCGGGGGGGACCAGGAGACCGGCGGCGACGATGCCGGCAACGATGCTCGTGGCGACGAACGCCACGATGTTGCCCAGAGCCGACGGTGCCTGCGCGGCAGGGTTCTTGCGGGAAGCCATTCGGACAGTCTACAAGCGTGAACCTGACCGTCGCCGGTGTGCCACCCGTCACC
Source organism: Kocuria oxytropis (assembly GCF_040981195.1). Lineage (NCBI taxonomy): Bacteria > Bacillati > Actinomycetota > Actinomycetes > Micrococcales > Micrococcaceae > Kocuria > Kocuria oxytropis. The sequence continues at coordinate 35,170 of NZ_JAVFXA010000005.1, forward strand.
GCGGAGCGCGTCCCGGCGTTCGTGGCTACGCTGGGGCCATGACTACCTGGGAATACGCCACCGTGCCGCTCATGATCCACGCGACCAAGCAGATCCTCGACAACTGGGGCGACGACGGGTGGGAGCTCGTCACCGTGCTGCCCGGCTCCACCCCCGCCGACGTCCCGGCGGGCAACGTGAACGCGCCCGTGCAGACCAACCCCATCGCCTACTTCAAGCGTCCCAAGGGCTGACGGCCGGCTGCCGCCCCGAGAACTCCGGAGGATCTCCATGCACAACGGCTCCGCCGTCGAATCCCGCCTGGCCGAGCTCGGTCTCGAGCTCCCGGCCGTCGCGGCGCCCGTGGCCGCCTACGTCCCCGCCGTGGTCACCGGCTCGTGGGTGCACACCTCGGGCCAGCTGCCCTTCGTGGACGGGCAGCTGCCCGCCACCGGGAAGGTGTCCGCGTCCGGGACCGCGGGCACCGTCTCCCCCGAGACCGCCCACGAGCTCGCCGCCCGGGCCGCCCTCAACGCCGTGGCCGCGCTCAAGGAGGCCGTCGGGGACCTGGACCGGGTGGTCCGGGTCGTCAAGGTCGTCGGCTTCGTCGCCTCCGACCCCGGGTTCACCGGTCAGCCCGGTGTCGTCAACGGCGCCTCCAAGCTGCTGGGCCGGATCTTCGGGGACGCGGGCGTGCACGCCCGCTCGGCGGTGGGCGTCGCGGTCCTGCCGCTCGACGCACCGGTCGAGGTGGAGCTCGTTGCCGAGTTCCGCTGATCCGCCCGTCCCGTCCTCCCGGGCGGACCGCCGGCCGGCCGTGCGCTGGTTCGAGATCCCCGAGAGCCAGCGCGAGGCCGCGCAGGCGTGGATCGAGCGCGGCGCCGGCATCCCCGGCAGCGCCCCCTCGCCCGCCGCCGCCGTGGTGTTCGTCCGGGACGGGGAGCACGGGGTGGAGACCTACCTCGCCTACCGGCCGGGCAACTCCCCGCTCGGCACCGTCGGTTTCCCCGGCGGCACTCTCGAGGCCCACGACGACGACCCCCTGGACTGGGCCGGGCCCAGCCCCTCGGACTGGGCCCGCCGGCTCGGCACCGAGGGCGACCTGGGCCGTGCCCGGCGCGCCGTGGTCGCCGCGGTCCGCAAGGCCTTCGAGGAGGCCGGGGTGCTGCTGGCGGGGGCGGACGGCATGAGCACCGTCGAATCCGTGGAGGGCGCCGAGTGGATGCGCTCCCGGGAGGCCCTCGCCCTGGGGGACGTCTCGCTCGCCCAGGTGCTGGGCCGGCGCCGCCTCGTGCTGCGCTCGGACCTGCTCAAGCCCCTCGCGCACTGGATCACCTCCGACTTCGCCCACCGCCGCTACGACATCCACTACTTCACGGCGGTGGTCCCCGACGGGCAGGTGCCGTCCGTGCTGGAGTCCAAGGGCGTCTGGGGCCGGTGGGTGGACGCCGCCCAGGCGGTCGCGGACCCGGAGGGCAGCTGGCTCGGGGACCTCGTGGGCCGGGAGGACACCGTGGGCCGCACGGTCGACGACCTCTCCTCCCCAGGCGTGCAGTGCGTGCTCGAGTCCGTGGCCGAGTGCTCCTCGGCGATCTCCTTCCTCGCACGGAAGCGGGCCGTGGTGGCCCGCAACCCGGTGCTGGAGGTCGTCGACGGGCGGCCCGTGCTGCGCCTCGACCTCACCTGACTCGACCTCACCTGAGCCCACCGCCGCGCCCGGCCGCGGAGACGGCGACGGCCCGGTCACCCGTGCGGGTGACCGGGCCGTCGCCGGTGGGCGGGACTCAGCGGCTGCGCTGCTTGAGCCGCTGCAGGTCCAGGATCACCACGGCGCGCGCCTCGAGCCGGATCCAGCCGCGCTGGACGAACTCGGCCAGCGCCTTGTTGACCGTCTCGCGGGAGGCGCCGACGAGCTGCGCCAGCTCCTCCTGGGTCAGCTCGTGCGCCACGAGGATGCCGTCCGTGGCGGGCCGGCCGAAGCGGTCGGCCAGGTCCAGCAGGGCCTTGGCCACGCGGCCGGGCACGTCGGAGAAGACCAGGTCCGCGAGGCTCTCGTTGGTGCGCCGCAGCCGGCGGGCCAGGGCCTGCAGCAGCTGCGCGGAGACGTCCGGGGAGCGCTCGATGACCTTCTTGAGGTTCTCGTGCTTGAGCCCCGCCAGGCGGGTCTCGGACACGGCGGTCGCGGACGTGGACCGCGGGCTCGGGTCGAACAGCGCCATCTCGCCGAACAGCTCGCCCGGGCCCATGATCGCCACGAGGCTCTCCCGGCCGTCCGGGGCGGTGCGGCCCAGCTTGATCTTGCCCGAGATGATGAAGTAGAGCTGGTCACCCGGGTCGCCCTCGTGGAACAGCGTGGAGCCGCGCGAGAGGTCGACCTCGGTGAGCTCCTCGGTGAGGGCGGCGAACGCCTGATCGTCCAGGGACGCGAACAGGGGAGCGCGGCGGAGGACGTCGATATCCATGGTTCTCCTCAAGAAGTGCCGCCGCCGGGCAGGGGCCCGCGGCGGCCGATGTCAGCGGGAGCCGCCCGCACCGGTGTGTGAGCGACCTAACGTACCTGACGTTCACTGTAGTGTCTCCGGCGCGCGTTTCCCAAGGACGGGCGTGGCGGGCCGGGGCGGGGCGACAGGAAGGCTCCACGGATCTCACAGCCGCGCTCCCTATGCTGGGGGCTCGCACCCGGCTCCCGGCCCCACAGAGAACTCGCAGAGGAACCCGATGTCCCCGTCCTTCAACCTGCTCGACGTCCTGCTGGCCGTCGTGCTGCTGGGCTACCTCTTCTACGGGTTCAGCCGCGGCTTCTTCAACTCCCTGTTCTCCCTGGCCGGGCTCGTGCTCGGCGGCGTGGCGGCGTTCTCGGCCGCCCCCTGGGTCAGCGCGCAGGTGGAGGCGCAGTACCGGGTGGGCGCCGTGCTCGTCACGGTGATCGTCCTGCTGGTGGCGGGGCAGATGCTGGGCGGACTGCTCGGGCGGGCCCTGTCCGCCGTGACCGAGCGGATGCGCCTGGGCGCGCTCAACCGGATCGCCGGGGCGGCCCTGGACGTGGCCGTCGCCGCGCTCGTGCTCTCGCTGCTCGGCTCGCTCGTCGGCCAGCTCGGGATCCCCTCCCTGTCCCAGCAGGTGGCGTCCTCCACGGTGCTGCGCACCATCGACGAGCACACCCCCGGGCCCGTGCGCGAGGCGGTGACCGAGGCCCGGGATGCCGTGGGCGGGGCCACCGGCATCCGCCAGCTGGACGCCCTGCTCTTCCCCGCGCAGGAGGCCCCGGACGAGAGCGTGGACACCCCGGCACTGCAGGAGGCGGGCCGCTCCGTGGTGCAGGTGTACGGGATGGCGGTGGAGTGCCGGCAGAACCAGACCGGCTCGGGCTTCGTGACCGCCGCCGGGCAGGTGGTGACCAACGCGCACGTGGTCGCCGGGGTGGGCGAACCGGTCGTGCAGACCCAGGACGGCCAGGTGCACTCCGCCGCCGTGGTGCACTACGACCCGGCCGCCGACCTCGCCGTCCTCTCCGTGCCGTCCCTGCCGCTGGACCCCCTGGCGCTCGGGGAGGACCCCGCGGCCGGGGACCTGGTCGCCTTCATGGGATACCCCCTGGGCGGGCCGTTCGCCGCGGGGTCCGCCACCGTGCAGGGCACGGCGCTCGCGCCCGTGCAGGGCACCGGCGGGACCATGGAGATCATCCAGCTGGCGGGGCAGGTCCAGCAGGGCAACTCCGGCGGCCCGCTGGTGGCGCAGGACGGCACCGTCGTCGGCGTGGTCTTCGCCAAGGCCCTCGAGGGGCAGGTCGGCTACGCCCTGACCCTGGACGAGCTGCGCGGCGCGCTCGAGGCCACCGGCGGCAGCACGCAGGCCGTGGGGTCCGGCTCCTGCGCGGCCTGAGGGGCTGGCTGGCCGGCTAGCCTCCGAGGGTCCGCAGCAGGTGCTCGACGGCCATCTCGTAGCCGAAGGCGCCGGCCCCGGCGATGACCACGTCCGCCTGCAGGGACACGTAGGAGGTGTGCCGGAAGGACTCCCTCCGGTGCACGTTGGACAGGTGCACCTCGACCACGGGCAGCTCCGCGGCCTCGAGCGCGTCGTGGATCGCGATCGAGTAGTGGGTGAACGCCGCGGGGTTGATGATGATCGCCGCGCCCGCGGTGCGGGCCTCCTGGATCCGGTCGACCAGCACGCCCTCGTGGTTGGACTGGTGGAACTCGACGTCCCGGCCGCCCGCGGCGGCGCGGGCGCGCACGGCCTCCTCGATGTCGGCGAGCGTCGTGGTGCCGTACACCTCCGGGCGGCGCGTGCCGAGCAGGTTCAGGTTGGGGCCGTTGAGGACGTAGATCGGTCTGCGCGTGGTCGTCATGCCCGCATCCTCTCACTCCGGCGCGCGACGGTCCGGGAACGGTCCCCGGACGCCGCAGCGCCCCCTCGCGCGGCAGGGGCGAGGGGGCGCTGCGGAGCGGTGGGCGCGGACTACCTGGCCAGCGAGTCCACGATCTGCTGCATCACCGTCTGGTCGGCGAGGGTCGAGACGTCGCCGACCTCGCGGTCCTCCGCCACGTCCTTGAGCAGCCGGCGCATGATCTTCCCGGACCGGGTCTTGGGCAGCTCGGGCACGATGAGCACCTTCTTGGGCTTGGCGATCGGGGAGATCTCCTTGCCCACGTGGGCGCGCATCTCCTCGGCCAGCTCGGCCTTGTCCCGGTCCTCCGCCGCGGCGTGGTCGGAGAGGATCACGAAGGCGATCACGGCCTGCCCGGTGGTCTCGTCGGTGGCGCCCACGACCGCGGCCTCCGCCACGGACGGGTGGGACACCAGGGCGGACTCGATCTCCGGGGTGGAGAGCCGGTGGCCGGAGACGTTCATGACGTCGTCGACACGGCCGAGGATCCACACGTCGCCGTCGGCGTCGCGCTTGGCGCCGTCGCCGGCGAAGTACATGTCGCCGAAGCGGGACCAGTACGTGTCCACGTAGCGGTCGTCGTCGCCCCAGATGGTGCGCAGCATCGACGGCCACGGCTCGCGCAGCACGAGGAAGCCGGAGGTCTCGTTCGGCACCGGCTGCCCGTTGTCGTCCACGACGTCGACCTTGATCCCGGGCATGGGCACCTGGGCGGAGCCCGGCTTGGCGACCGTGACGCCCGGCAGCTGGGAGATCATGATGGCGCCGGTCTCGGTCTGCCACCAGGTGTCGACGATCGGGCAGCGGCCGCCGCCGATGACCCGGTGGAACCAGGTCCACGCCTCCGGGTTGATGGCCTCGCCCACGGTGCCGAGCACCCGCAGGGACGAGAGGTCGTACTCGGCCGGGATCTCCTCGCCCCACTTCATCATCGTGCGGATCGCGGTGGGGGAGGTGTACATGATCGAGACCTGGTACTTCTGCACGATCTCCCAGAACCGGCCGCGGTGCGGGGAGTCCGGCGTGCCCTCGTAGATCACCTGGGTGGAGCCGTTGACCAGGGGCGCGTAGGCCACGTAGGAGTGGCCGGTGACCCACCCGACGTCGGCGGTGCACCAGTAGACGTCGGTCTCCGGCTTGAGGTCGAACACGTACTTGTGCGTGAACGCGCCCTGGGTGAGGTAGCCGCCCGTGGTGTGCATGATGCCCTTGGGCTTGCCGGTGGTCCCGGAGGTGTAGAGGATGAACAGCGGGTCCTCGGCGCCCTGCTCGGACGGGGTGTGCTCCGTGGAGGCGGACCCGACGGCCTCGTGCCACCACACGTCCCGGCCCTCGGTCATCTCGATGTCGGACTCGTTGCGGCGGACCACGAGCACGTGCTCCACGGAGGAGCCGCCGCGGGACAGGGCGTCGTCCACGGCCGGCTTGAGCATGGACGGCTTGCCGCGGCGGAAGGTGCCGTCCGCGGTGACCACGAGCTTCGCCTCGCCGTCCTCCACGCGCGAGAGCAGCGCGTCCGCGGAGAACCCGCCGAAGACCACGGAGTGGATCGCGCCGATGCGCGCGCACGCCAGCATCGCGATGACGGCCTCGGCGATCATCGGCAGGTACAGGGCCACGCGGTCGCCCTTGACCACGCCCAGGGCCTCCATGGCGTTGGCGGCCCGGGAGACCTCGTCCTTGAGCTCGGCGTAGGTGTAGCTGCGGCTGTCGCCGGGCTCGCCCTCGAAGTGGATGGCCACCCGGTCCCCGTTGCCGGCCTCCACGTGCCGGTCCACGGCGTTGTAGCAGGCGTTGAGGGTGCCGTCCTGGAACCACTTCGCGAACGGGGGGTTGGTCCAGTCCAGGACCTCGGTGAACTCCTTGTCCCAGCTCAGCAGCTCGCGCGCCTGGCGGCCCCAGAAGTCGACGCCCTCCTCCTCCGCCTGCCGGTACAGCTCCTCGGTGGCGTTGGCCTGCGCCGCGAACTCGGGGTTCGGGGCGAAGGTCTTGGTCTCGACAGGCGTGGTCTCCGAAGCCATGTGGTCTTCCCTTCTCGTGGCACGCCGCGCACGGGCCCCCGGAACACCGGACGTCCGTGTCGCGGCTCACATAGTGTCGTTGTCACCCTAGACGATCGGTGCACCCGGTTCCACAGAGGCCGCGCCGCGCCGGGTCACGGAAGCGGCCCCGGGCGCGCCGCCTAGAATCGGGGCATGGTCCTCCCCGCCGTGCCCCGCCCGCCCGCCCACCTGCGCGTGGTGGACCCCGCGAAGGCTCGCGCCGGTGCCGCACGACGCCGGCGCACGGGCGCCCCGGAGTCCCCGCTGGCGCGCAAGCGGCGTGCCCGCCGGATCAACGCGGTGCTCGCCGAGACGTACCCGTACGCGGTCGCCGAGCTGGACTTCCGCTCCCCGTACGAGCTGCTCGTGGCCACGGTGCTCTCCGCCCAGACCACGGACGTGCGGGTGAACGCGACCACCCCGCGCCTGTTCGCCGCCTGCCCCACGCCGCGGGCGCTCGCGGAGGCGGACGAGGCCGCGGTGCAGGAGATCGTCCGCCCGCTCGGCTTCTACCGGGACAAGACCCGGGCGATCCGGACCCTCGCGCAGAAGATCGTGGACGACCACGACGGCGAGGTGCCCGGACGGCTGGAGGACCTCGTCACCCTGCCCGGCGTGGGCCGCAAGACCGCCAACGTGGTGCTCGGCAACGCCTTCGGGGTCCCCGGCCTCACCGTGGACACCCACTTCGGCCGGCTCGCCCGCCGCTTCGGCTGGACGCAGGAGGAGGACCCGGTCAAGGTCGAGCGGGACGTCGCCGCGCTGTTCGAGCCGCGCGACTGGACGGACCTGTCCCAGCGGCTCGTCTACCACGGGCGGCGCATCTGCCACTCCCGGCGCCCCGCGTGCGGCGCGTGCCCCGTCGCGGACCTGTGCCCGTCCTACGGCGAGGGGCCCACGGACACCGCGCAGGCGGCAGCGCTGCTCAAGTACGAGTTCGCTCCCGGCCGCGAGGAGCTGCTGGAGCAGTTCCTCGCGGGGCGGACCCGGGCGCAGCTGCAGGCCGACGGATGGCCCCTGAGCTCGTGACGGGCACCGACGGGAGAGGAGGACGGATCATGGGCGACGCCTACCAGGACCTGCTGCGGGTGGCCCGCACCGGCCGGCAGCTGCGGATGGAGGACCGCGAGCCGTGGCGGATCGGGCAGATCGACGAGAACTACCGCCGCTCGGCCGTGCTCATCCTCTTCGGGGCGCTCGACGACCTGCCCTCGCACGCCACGGAGCACGCGGAGGGGGTGGGCCGGGACCTCGACGTGCTGCTCGTCCAGCGGGCCGCCACCCTGCGCTCGCACCCCGGGCAGGTCGCCTTCCCGGGCGGACGGCTCGACCCCGAGGACGGGGACCTGCACGAGCTGCTGACCGTGCCCGGCGGAGAGGTCAGCGCCGCCCACGTCCGCGCGGCCGTCCGCGAGGCCGAGGAGGAGACCGGCCTGGACCCGCAGGGCGTGGAGGTGCTCGGCGCCCTCGCCCCGGTGCCGCTGCCCGTCTCCAACCACCTGGTCACCCCGGTGCTGGGCTGGTGGCGGGACGTCTCCCCGGTGGACGTCGTGGACCACGCCGAGTCCTCCCTCGTCTTCCGCGTCCCCGTGCTGGACCTCGTGGACCCGGCCAACCGGCACTCCGCGAGCGTCACGCGGGGGCGGCAGACCTACCGCTCGCCCGCCTTCACGGTGCCCGTGCCCGGCAGCGACTCGTCCGTGACCGTCTGGGGGTTCACCGGCGTGCTCCTGGACCGGGTGCTGACCGCGCTCGGCTGGGCCGTGCCGTGGGACGCCGGCCGGGTCCTGCCCGCTCCGCTGTAGCACGGATCGGGCCCGTGACGCCTCCCGGGCGCAACATTGCCGGGGCGCGCGCGGGCCGACCTACGATGCCAGGGTCCCCCGCGTCCACGACCCCCCAGGAGACTCCCGGTGGCCCCGTCCCGACCCGGCGCCGAGCGGCCTGCGCTCGCCGAGCAGCTCAGCGCCGCGCGCCGCCGCCGCGGCCTGTCCGTGCGCGCGCTCGCTGCCTCCTGCCGGCTGCCGGCCAGCACCATCCAGGGCTGGCTCAGCGGCGCGCACCTGCCCGGACCGGCCCTGCGCGGGGAGTTCACGGCGCTGCTGGACGCCCTCGGGCTGACCGACGAGCGCCCGGCGGAGCTGTGGTGGGAGGACGTCAGCCGCTCCCGCACGCCCGTGCGGCCGGACTCCACCCCGTACGTGGGGCTGCGCTCCTACCGGCCCGAGGACGAGGCCCACTTCTTCGGCCGGGCCGCGGAGGTCACGGTGCTCGGCGAGCGGGTCGCCCGGCTCGCGCACGCCGGCGGGGCCCGCATCCTGGCCGTGGTGGGGGCCTCCGGCGCGGGCAAGTCCTCGCTGCTGGGCGCGGGCCTGCTCGGGCGGCTGCGCGCCGAGGGCGGACCCCTGCACGGGTGGAGCGCCGTGGCCACCACTCCCGGCCTCGACCCGGTGGGCCGGCTCGAGGAGGCCGTCGCCGCGGCCCCCGACCTGCTGGTGGTCGACCAGCTCGAGGAGCTCTGGACGGCGGCCCGGGACGCCGAGGAGCCCGGGCGGTTCCTGGACCGGCTCGCCGCGGCGAGCCGGGGCCGGGTGGTCGTGGTCGGCCTGCGGGCGGACTTCTTCGGCACCGCCAGCCGGCACGCCGAGCTGCGCGCCGCCCTGGAGCACCCGGTGCTGCTCGGGGCGCTGAGCCGCGAGCAGCTGCAGCAGATCGTCGTGGGCCCCGCCGCGGCGGTCGGCGCCCGCGTCTCCCCGGACCTGGTCGAGGTCGTCCTGCGGGACGTCGCCCCGCGCGGCACGGAGGTGGGGGCGGGGCTGCTGCCGCTGCTCTCCCAGGCGATGCTCGGGACCTGGGAGCACGCCCGCACCCGGGAGCTGACGGTCGCCGACTACCACGCGGCCGGCGGCATCACGGAGGCCGTGGAGCGCCGGGCCGAGGAGGTCCACGCCCGGCTGGGACCCCGTGAGCAGGAGGTGGCCCGAGCGGTGTTCCTGCGGCTGGTGCGCGTGGTCGGCACCGGCGGCTCCGCCACGGTGGTGCGCACCCCGGTGCTCCGGGAGGAGCTGCCGGAGGGCGGGCCGGCCGTGGTCGAGGACTTCGCCCGCGCCCGGCTGCTGACCATCGACCGGGACGAGATCCAGCTCAGCCACGAGTCCCTGCTGGACCACTGGTCCCGGCTCAGCCGCTGGATCGAGGACAGCCGCCGCGACCTCTACGTCCGGCAGCAGCTGCAGCGCGCCACCCTGATGTGGCTCGCCAACGACCGCGACCCCCTCGCGCTCATCCCGCTGGGCCAGCTGGCCTCCTTCCGGGACTGGACCGGGGACCCGCGCCAGCAGGCGCTGCTGAGCCTCGCCGAGCGCGAGTACCTCGAGGAGAGCGGACGCCACTACGAGGACGCCCTGGAGCGGCAGAAGCGCGCCGCCCGGGAGATCGAGCGGCGCGGCCACGTGGCCCTCGTCCTGCTGGCCCTGGCGGTCTGCGCGGCCGTGGTGGCCGGCGCCCTGGGGGTGCGGGCGGAGCGCTTCCAGGCCGACGCGGAGATCGCCCGCGACGAGGCGCTCTCCCGCCAGACCGCGCTCGAGGCGTCGAGGATCCGCGGCGAGTCGCCCAACCTGGCCTCGCAGCTGAGCCTCGCGGCCTACCGGATGGCTCCCACCCGCGAGGGCACCTCCGCGCTGATCGACGCCACCGCGGTCAACGCCCCGGAACGGTGGCTCGGCCCGGACGGTGCGTCCCGGCTCGCGGCGCTGGACGACGGCTCCGTCGTCGCCCGTGCCGCGGGGGACGGGCGGCTGTCCGTGTGGCGGCAGAGCAGCAGCCTGCACGAGAACCGGGAGGACCTCGCCGTGGTCGACGGCGCGCCCGGGCTGGCCGACGTGGACCTGCGGGCGGTGGACGGACGGGTCCTCGCGGCGGCGGGCGGGCGCGGGCACGTGAGCCTGTGGGACGTCACCGAGCGCCCGGCCCGCCGGCTGGGCGGGCTCGACGTGGGCGCGTCGACACCGGTCAACGCCGTGGTCCTCTCGCCCGACGGCCGGCAGCTGCTGGCGGGCGGCCGGGGCGAGGTGCTGCGCTGGTCGATCGAGGACCCCCGGTCCCCCGAGCGGCTGCCGCCCCTGCCGCTGGGGGAGGACGCCGACGTCCTGGCCCTCGCGGCCGCCCCCGACGGCACCGTGTACGCGGGCGGCACCGCCGGGGAGATCACCCGGTACGCCACGGACGGCGCCCGCGCCGAGCGCCTCGAGCCTGTCCCGACCGGGCGGGTGGTCCGGGCCCTGGACCTCGACGACGACGGCGCGCGCCTCGCCGCCGGGCTCAGCGCCCGCGAGCTGCGGCTCTACGACGTGGCGGGCGAGCAGATCTCCCGCTCCGGGACCATCAGCGACTTCGGCAGCTGGATCAGCGACGTCGCCTTCACCCCGGACGGGGAGCGCGTCGTGGCCGCCAGCTTCGACCAGAGCGCCTACGTGCACCGGCTCTCCGACCTCGCGCGCGTGGACTCCTTCCCCACCGCCGCCCGGGTCACCAGCGCCCTGACCGTGGGCGACCGGGTGCTGACCACGTCCCAGGACGGCACCACCCGCTCCTGGGACCGGCGCGGGCCCGTCATCGACCGGCGGGGCGAGCCCGTCTACCAGCTCTCCGTCGACCGGGAGCACACGGTGCTGAGCACGGTCGGCATCGGCTCCGACGTCGTCGCCCTCTTCGACGTCACGGACGACGCCCCGCGGCCGCTGCCGGCTCCCGAGGCCCCGCCCGGGGAGGAGCTCTGGTACGCCGGCGCCGTGGCCCCCGACGCCTCGGTCGTCGCCGGCGGGACCGAGGACGGCGACGTCCTCGTGTGGCCCCTGGACGAGGGCCGGCCGCAGGAGCCGGAGCGCGCCGAGGCCATCGGCGCCGGCGTCACGGGCGCGGACGTCACGGCGGACGGGGACACGATCGTGGCGTGGTCCGAGGTCGGTTCCGAGATCGCCCTGCTGCGCCGGGGGCCCGAGGGGCCGCTCCGGCGGGTGGCCACGATCCCGGTCGCCGGCACGGAGGCCGCGCGCTTCGGCGCGGACGGCACGCTCCTGGCCGCCGCGGACGACGCGAACGGCGTGGAGCTGTGGGACGTCACCGATCCCGCGGCCCCGCGGCGGACGGCGGAGCTGGCCCTCGACTCCGTCGCCACCGCCATCGCGTTCTCCCCGGTGGCGGACCTGCTGGCCGTGGGCACCGAGGCGGGCCGGGTGCGCCTCTGGGACGTCGCCGACCCGGCCGATCCGCGGCCGGTGGCCGAGACCTCGGACGCCCTGTCCTCCGTCAAGGGGCTGCACTTCTCCCCGGACGGAGGGCTGCTGGCGGGCGCCTCCGGCGACAAGTTCGTGTGGATGTGGACCGTGGGCGCCGCGGATCTCGCCGTGCACGCCGCGCTGTCCGCCTCCGGCGACCGGATGAACGACGTCCGCTTCGTCGGGGAGCGCCTGGTCGGCACCGGCGACGACGGCGTGGTGCGCAGCTGGCTGGTCGACGCCGAGGACGCGGTCGCGGCGATCTGCACCCAGCGGGGCGACCCGATCACCGAGGACGAGTGGCGCCGGCACGTCACGGGCGCCCCCTACCGGGAGCTGTGCTGAGACCACTCCCGGCACCGGTCCCTGGGCCGGTCCCGGGGCGGCGGCTCACTTGGCGTCCGCGTAGGACTCCACCACGGCCACGCTGACGGGGAACTCCACCGGGATCCGGCCGAACACCAGCCGCGCCGCCTGCTCGGCGCAGCCGCGGACCAGCTCGGCCGCGCGCTCGGCGTCCTCCCGCGCGCAGTGCAGCACCACCTCGTCGTGCAGGAAGAACACGAGCTCGGCGTCGAGGCCCTCGCGCCGCAGGGCCGAGCGCACGGCGCCCATCCAGCACACGGCCCACTCCGCCGCCGTGCCCTGCACCACGAAGTTGCGGGTGAACCGGCCCTGGCCCCGGGCCATCGCCGCGGCGCGCCGCTCCGCCTCCGCGGTGGCGGTGTCCCGCTGCGCCTCGTCCCACCCCGGGCCCGGCCGCGGGGACCACCGGCCCAGGTGCGTGCACACCTGCCCGCCGGTCTCGCCCACCCGGGCGGCCCGCTCCACGTAGTCCACGGCGCGGGGGAACATCCGGGCCAGGTGCGGCATGAGCCGGCCGGACTGCCCGGTGGTGGCCCCGTACATCGCGCCCAGCATGGCGACCTTCGCCTGCGGCCGCTCGGTCAGCTCCGAGCCCCGCTCCTCGCCGAGGTCCGCGATCGCCTGGTACAGGTCCCGGCCGCGGGAGGCGGCGGCCAGCGCGTCGTCGTGGGCCAGCGCCGCGAGCACGCGCGGTTCCAGCTGGGCGGCGTCGGCCACGACGAGCACCCGCCCGGGGTCGGCCCGCACTGCGTCCCGCACCACGTGCGGGATCTGCAGGGCACCCCCGCCGCGGGCCGACCAGCGGCCGGTGACCACGCCGCCCACCACGTACTCCGGGCGGAAGCGGCCGTCCCGCACCCAGGTGGCCAGCCAGTGCCACCCGTTGGCGCTGAGCAGCCGCGCCTGCTTCTTGTGCTCCAGGACGGGCTCGATCAGCGCCTGGCGCTGCGCGGCCAGGCCGGGCACGGCCCGAGCCCACTCCACGAGCTCCCACTGCCGGGTGCTCGTCACGTCGATCCCGGCCGCCCGCATGGCCTTGAGCAGCTCCTGCGGGGAGTCCGGGTTCAGCCCCGGCGCGTGCAGCGCCTCCCGCAGCCGGGCCACGGTCTCCTCCATCCGCGGGGGCCGCCGCCCGGGTGCCGGCTCGGGGCCCAGGGCCTCCTCCAGCAGGGCGCGGTGGACGTCCTCCCGCCAGGGCACCCCGGCGTGCTGCATCTCCGCGGCGATCAGCGCGCCCTGGGACTCGGCCGCCAGCAGCAGGGTCAGCCGGCGGGGGGCCACGGCACCGGCCACCGCGGCGAGCTGCGCGCGCAGCTCGGCGACCAGCACGGACACGTCGGGACCGGTGGCGCGGGGGAGGTCGAACAGGCTCGACTGGTCCCCGGCGGGGGACGGCGGCGGCAGCAGCCCCGGGGCCTCGTCGGCGGGCAGCGGCGGCAGCACCGGCTCGTAGGGCAGCGGGCCCTCGGCGCCGGAGCCGTGCGCGGTGGCGGCCGTGGCCAGCACGGCCTGGCACAGCCTCAGATCGTGGCAGCGCTCCACCCGGGTCCCGGCGGCCAGCAGCTGCGGATAGACCGCGCCCGTGCGCTCCCAGGTCCAGCGGGGCGGGGTGGTCCCCTCCCGCCGGGCGGTCTCCTCGCGGTCGGCGACGAAGGCGGCCAGCTCCCCGGCGGCGACGTCGATCCCCGGGCCGTCCGGGTCGCCGGAGCCCGTCAGGACCTGGACCCGGTGCCCGCCCCGGCCGTCCTCTCCTGGTCCCACCACGATGTGCATCCGCCCATTGTCCTGCACGGGTCCGTCACGACAGGCCGGTGCCCGGACTGCACACGCGGCGGGGCCCGCCGGAGCCGGCTCCCAGGTCCACAGCGGCGTCCCGGCCGGCGCGGCCGGGACCGGGACGCGCCGAGAGTGGGCCCATGAGCACCGCCGTCCCCCGTCCCGCACCGCACCCTCCGCAGGCCGTCCCGGCCGCCCGCGGCCGCACCGTGCGGCTCGTCAGCGACGACGCCGGGCTGCGCGCCACGGTCGAGCGCGTCTGCGCCGCCGCGGGCGCGGAGCTGCTGACCGGCCCGTCCGCCGCCGGCTCCCCGGGCGCCGTCGCGGACACCGACCTCGTGGACGTGCGCCACGCCGTGCGGGGCCGGGTCCGCCCGGGCACCGTGCTCGTGGGCCGCCCCGAGGACCCCGGCCTCTGGGACCGCGCGGCGGACCTCGGCGGCTGCGCCGTGGCCGTGCTGCCGGACGCCGCCGGATGGCTCGCCGACCTGCTCGCCGGCGGCCCGGGAGGGGCGGCCGGCCCGGGCGGCACGGGACGGGTGCTCGGGGTGCTCGGTGCCGTGGGCGGGGCCGGCACCTCCACCCTGGCGTGCTGGCTCGCCGACCGTGCCGCGCACGGGGAGCGGGCGGCCGCCCTCGTGGACGGGGACCGCGCCGGCTGCGGCCTCGACGTGCTGCTGGGCCTCGAGCACCAGGACGGGCTGCGCTGGCCGGACCTGCTCCGGATCGCGGGCACGGTGCACGCCGAGCAGCTGTGGCCGGCCATGGCCCGGGCCGGGCAGCTGCGCTGGCTCTCCTGGGACCGCTCCCTGCCGGACGGATCCGCCGCCCCCTACGCCGCCGTGCTCGAGGCGCTGCGGCGGGCGGCGGAGCTCGTCGTCGTGGACCTGGGCCGGGCGGGTCCGGGCACCGCGGACACCGCGGCCCTGTGCGACGAGGTCCTGGTCCTCACGCCCCGGACGGTCCGCGGCATGCTGGCCGCGCGCTGGGCCGCGGGCCTCCTGCCGGGCACCACGGCCCGGCTCGTGCCGGCCGGGCTCAACGTGGCCGACGTCGACGACGCCCTCGCCGCGGCCACGACCGGCCTGCCCGTCGCGGGCTCCGTGCGCTTCCACGGGGCGGTGCCGGAGGCCGCCGAGACGGGTCGCCTGCTCGAGGCCGGCCGCTCCCGCCGGCTCGCCCGGGACGTGGGAGCTCTGCTCGACTCCGTGGGCGTGGTCCCGTGAGCACCGCAGCGCCCGGCCGGGAGCCCGGTCCGCCGGCCGCCCTGCTCGACGACGTGCGGGACCGGCTGCTGTCCGCCCCCGGCCCCGTCACGGACGCCGACATCGCCGAGGCGGTGCGCGCGAGCGGCCGGGTGCTCGGGGCCGCCGGGACCCTGCGCGCGGTCCAGGCCGTGCGGGCCGAGCTGACCGGCCTCGGACCTCTCGAGCCGCTGCTGCCGCACCGGGGGCTCACCGACGTCTACGTCAACGGGCCGGAGCAGGTGTGGCTCGAGACCACGTCCGGGGTGCGGCGGGTCCCGTCCCCCTTCGGCTCCGACGCGGAGGTCCGGGCCCTGGCCGTGCGTCTCGTCACCGCCGCGGGACGGCGCCTCGACGCCGCCCACCCGTGCGTGGACGTCCAGACAGCCGCCGGGTACCGGGTGCACGCCGTCCTCCCGCCCGTCTCGACGGGAGGCACCCTGCTGTCCGTGCGCTTCCGCAGCCCCGTGACCCTGACCCTGCCGGACCTCGTGGCCGCGGGGACCGTGCACCCGGCCACCGCCGAGCTGCTGGTGGGCGCCGTGCGCTCGGGCGCCAGCTTCCTGGTCAGCGGCGCCACCGGGGCCGGGAAGACGACCGTGCTCAACGCCCTGCTCGCCTGCGTCCCGGAGCACGAGCGGATCGTGCTCATCGAGGACGCCGCCGAGCTGCGGCCCGAGCACCCCCACGTGGTCGGGCTGCAGGCCCGCCACGCCAACACCGAGGGTGCCGGCGGCATCGACCTGGCGGAGCTCGTCCGCCAGGCCCTGCGGATGCGGCCCGACCGGCTCGTGGTGGGGGAGTGCCGCGGCGCCGAGGTCCGGGAGCTGTTCACCGCCCTCAACACCGGCCACGCCGGGGCAGGCACGGTGCACGCCAACTCCGCCGCGGCGGTCCCCGCCCGGCTCGCGGCGCTGGGCGCCCTGGCCGGCATGAGCCGGGACGCCGTCACGCTGCAGGCCGCGAGCGCCCTGGACCTGGTCGTCCACGTGGCCCGCGCGGGAGGCCGCCGCGAGGTGCAGGCCGTGTCCGTGCTGGAGGACCGCTCCGGGGCCCTGACCACGGTGCCCGCCGCGGTGCGGGGGCCCGGCGGGGTGCGCCGCGGCCCGGGCTGGGACGGGCTCTGCGTCCTGCTCGACCGGGCCCCGGCCGCCGGCGGGCCGGCAGGGCGGCGGCCGTGAGCGCGGCCCCGGTCCTCCAGCCGGCCGTGCCCCTGCTCCTCGTGC
Source organism: Kocuria oxytropis (assembly GCF_040981195.1). Classification (NCBI taxonomy): domain Bacteria; kingdom Bacillati; phylum Actinomycetota; class Actinomycetes; order Micrococcales; family Micrococcaceae; genus Kocuria; species Kocuria oxytropis. The sequence continues at coordinate 51,466 of NZ_JAVFXA010000005.1, forward strand.
TGTGCGTCGCGGCGGGCCCGACGGTCCTGCTCGCGGGGCCCGTCCACCGTGTCCGCCGGGCCGGGCGGGCGGTGGACGGCGCGGTGGCCCCAGCCCCGTGGCGGACACGCTTCGGCCGGGACGCCGCGGCGGAGGCCGCGGAGTGGACCGCGCTGCTGCGCCGGCTGGCCGCACTCCTGCAGGCGGGCCGGTCCCCGGCGGCCGCCTTCGAGGGGGCGGGCCCGGCCGGGGCGAGTGCCCGCCGCACGGCCACCGGCCGGCACGTCGAGCTGCTGTGCACGTCCGTGGCGGCCGCCGCCCGCCTCGGGCTGGGCGTGTCGGCCGCCCTGGCGGGGGTGCCGGCCCCCGCGCTCGGCCACCGCCCGCTGGAGCGGCGGGCCGTCACCACCACGGCGGAGCTCGCCCTGTGCTGGGAGGTCTCCGAGCGCACCGGCGCGCCCCTCGCCGCCCTGCTCGGCGGTCTCGCCGACGCCCTCGAGGCGGAGCTGGACGCCGAGGCGGCCCGCGGCACCGCCCTGGCCGGTCCCCGCTCCACCGTGCGCATCCTGACCTGGCTGCCGGTGCTCGGCATCGGTCTGGGCGTGCTCATGGGCGTCGACCCGCTGCGCACGCTGCTCACCACCCCGTGGGGCCTGGCCGCGCTCGTGGCCGGGGCGGTGCTCACCGGCCTCGGACGGGTGTGGACGCACGCGCTCATCCGCCGCGCCGAGGCGGTGGGCGCACGATGACCGGCCTCGCCGCCCCCGCCGCCGGTCTGCTCCTGCTGGCCGCCGTGCTGCTGGCCGTCCTCCCGTCCCGCTCCCGGCTGCCCGGCCCGCACCGTCCGGCCGCGGCTCGCCGCCCGCCCGCGGCGGACGTCTCGGCAGGGGTCCTCGTGGAGCTCACCGCCGCCATGCTGGACGCCGGTCTGCCGCTCGCGGAGGTCGTGGCCGTGCTCGGCGGGAGCCGGACGGACGACACCGGGAGCACCCTGCAGGGCGTGGGCTCCCGGCTGCGGCTGGGGCTTCCGTGGCACACCGCGTGGGCCTCGGCGGGAGAGCTGCCCCCGCACCTGGAGGACTACCGCGAGGCGCTCGCGTTCACCGCGACCTCCGGGGCGCCCTCGGCCCGGAGCCTGCGCTCCCAGGCCGCCCAGGTGCGGCGCGCGGCCTACCGCCGGGCCGAGCGGGCCGCGGAGTCGCTGTCCGTGCAGCTCGTCCTGCCGCTCGGGCTGTGCTCACTGCCGGCCTTCGTCTGCTGGGGCGTCCTGCCCGTGGTGCTGGGGCTCGTCCCGGAGGTGTTCGGGTGACCCGCCGGCCAAGGATCCGGGCGCCCCCGGCCGCGCGCCGCCGGCCCGCGTTCCCTTCGCCGGCCGTTCCGCCCGTGCTGATCGGCCCGTGCTGATCGGCCGGTCCTCGACCGCTCGTCCTCCTCCTCCGCTCGTCCCGCACCGAAAGGCATGTCATGTCCCAGCTCCAGACCCCACCGTCCCGCGCCGCCCTGCAGCGGCGGAACCGCCCCGGGACCGCGCCGGGCGCACCCGCCGGGCGCCGGCCCGCGGCACCGCCCGTCCGCCGGAGAGCCGCAGCCGCGCCCCGGCCGTCCGCCCCGGCCGGGGACGCGGACCTCGGCGCGACCACCGTGGAGTACGCGATGGTCGTGCTCGCGGCGGCGGCCTTCGGCGGCGTCATGGCCGCGGTCCTGTCCTCCGGGCAGGTGCGCGAGCTCCTGGCCGCGATCGTCGAGCGGGCGCTCGGCGTCTGACCGTCCGTCCCGCCCCGGGGTCCGCGGCCCGCGCTCCGGCGCCGCGGACCCCGGGCCGGGATCCGGTCCTCCCGCACGGCCACGGGTCTGTCCGGTGGACGTGCAGGCAAGACGTGGACCTGTCCGGCCGCGGATCTGCCCGGTCACGGGCCCGTCCGGCCACCGCTCCGCCCCTGTCCTGCCATCGCCCTGCCACTGCCCTGCCTCCATGCCTCTCCAGGAGCCCGCCATGACCGATGACCGTTCCCACCCCGGCGCCCGGCCCCGGCGTCCTGCCCGGACCGGGACCCGGCACCAGCCCCGCTGCGGGTCCTTCCTTCGCCGGGGCACCCGGGCCGGGCCTGCGGACGGCGGCGCCGTCACCGCCGAGACGGCCGTGCTCCTGCCCGCGCTCGTGCTGCTCCTCGCCGTGCTGCTGGCGGCCGCCGCGGCGGGGATGACCCTGATCCGCTACGAGGAGGCGGCTCGCGCCTCGGCCCGGGCGGCCGCCCGCGGCGAGAGCACCGCCGTCGTCCGCTCCACCGCCCTGCGCGTGGCCGGGGAGGACGCCGTCGTCCACCTGGACGGCGGTCCCGGGACGGCCTCGGTCACGGTCACCGGCCCGGCCCCCGGCGTCCTCGGGTCCTGGGGCGGGTGGCGGCTGCGCGCGGACGCCTCCGCCGCGACGGAGGGAGCCGCTGCCGGCAGCGGAGCCGGTGGCGGCGCCGGCGGTGGGCCCGGTGGCTGAGCGCCCGGCGCCCGCCCGCCCGGCGCCGCCCCGGCACGCAGCGGACGGGGACGGTGACCGGGGCAGCGGCGCGGTGCACGCGCTGACCCTCACGCTGGTGCTGGGCGTGCTGCTGCTGACCGTGCTGCTGCTCGGCCAGGCGGGGATCGCGACCCACCGCGCCGGCAAGGCCGCCGACCTCGCGGCGCTCGCCGCCGCGGACACCGCCCGGGGCCTCGTGGCGGGTGACCCGTGCGGCACCGCCGAGCGCGTGGCCCGGGACAACGGGGCGCGGCTGGAGCGGTGCGAGCTCGTGGAGCCGGAGCGCGTCGTCGTCGACGTGCGCACCACCGTGGCCCTCGGCGGGCCGCTCTCCCGGCTCGGCCCCGCCCGGGGCGTGGCCCGGGCAGGGCCGCCGGAGGCCACCGGCGGCCCGTGAGGACTCAGGACCCGGGGGCGTCCTGCAGCACGGCGTCGATCAGCCGCACCGCGCCGGCCTTGTCCAGGGGGTTGTTGCGGTTGCCGCACTTGGGCGACTGCACGCAGGACGGGCACCCGTGCTCGCACTCGCACGAGGAGATCGCCTCCCGGGTGGCGCGCAGCCACGCGACCGCCGTGGCGTAGCCGCGCTCCGCGAACCCCGCGCCGCCGGGGTGGCCGTCGTAGACGAAGATCGTGGGCAGCTCCGTGTCGGCGTGCAGCGCGGTGGAGAGCCCGCCCACGTCCCAGCGGTCGCACGAGGCCACGAGCGGGAGCAGGCCGATCGCCGCGTGCTCCGCCGCGTGCAGCGCCCCGGGGACGTCGGGCTCCTCGACGCCCGCGCCGGTCAGCACGGCTCCCGGGACGGTGAACCACACGGACTTCGTGAACAGGTCCCGGGCCCCGAGGTCGAGGGGCTCCTCGCCCAGCACCTCGTTGGAGATCACCGCCTTGCGCTGGAACGAGACCACCTTCGTGGTGACCTGCACCCGGCCGAAGTGCACGCCCACCGGTCCCCACCGCTCGGCGCGCTCCTCGGCGACCACGCTCACCTGGGTGATGTCCCGCGCGGTGGTGTAGAAGTCGGGGTGCGCCCGCGTCACGGCGGCGACCGAGCCGGCCTCGTCGAGCTCGTCCACGATGTAGGTGCGGCCCTGGTGCACGTACACGGCCCCCGGGTGGGCCTGGTAGTGGGACTGCGGGGAGTCCATCGTGCCCAGCACCGCACCGGTGTCCGTCTCGATGATCCGCACGGGCCCGCCGCCGTCCGAGCGCAGCGAGACCATGCCCGCCGCGGACTGCGGGTGCGTCCAGAACCAGCCGCTCGGCCGGCGGCGCAGGTGCCCGCCGGCCACGAGGGAGCCGAGCACCTCCGGGGCGGTGGGGCCGAAGCCCTCGACCTCCTCCGCGCGCAGCGGCTGCTCGGCCGCGGCCGCGCACAGGTGCGGGGCCAGCACGTAGGGGTTCGAGGGGTCGAAGACGGTGGCCTCGACGTCCACGTCGAAGATCGCCTCCGGGTGGTTCACGAGGTATGTGTCCAGCGGGTCGTCGCCGGCCACGAAGGTCGCCAGGGCCTCCTGCCCGGCCCGGCCCGCCCGGCCGATCTGCTGGAAGAAGGACGCCCGGGTGCCGGGCCAGCCCGCCACGACCACGGCGTCCAGCCCGGCCACGTCGATGCCCAGCTCGAGCGCGGACGTGCTGGCGATCCCCAGCAGCCGCCCGTCCCGCAGCGCCTCCTCGAGCTCCCGGCGCTCCTCGGGGAGGAACCCGGAGCGGTAGGCCGCCACCCGGTGGGCCAGGGAGGGGGCGACCTCCTCCAGCTGGCGGTGGGCGATCTGGGCGATCGTCTCCGCGCCGCGACGGGACTTGATGAACGCGATGGTGCGGACCTGGTGCAGCACCAGGTCGGTGAGCATGTCGGCCGTCTCGGCCAGGGCCGTGCGGCGCACCGGGGCGTCGTTCTCGCCGCCGCCGTCCGTCTGCTCCGGCTCCCAGAGCACCACGGTGACGGGCCCGTGGGGGGAGAAGTCCGTGGTCACCGGGGTCACCTCGGCCTCGGGGACCCCGACGAGGCGGGCGAAGGAGGCGTGCGGCTCGAAGGAGGTCGCGGACGCCCCGATGAAGACCGGGTCCGCCCCGTACGTGCGGCAGATCCGCCGCAGCCGCCGCATCAGGTTGGCCACGTGGGAGCCGAAGACGCCCCGGTAGGAGTGCGCCTCGTCCACCACCACGTAGGACAGGCGGCGGAAGAACCGGGACCAGCGCGCATGGTTGGGGAGCACGCCGTAGTGCAGCATGTCCGGGTTGCACAGCACCACGTCGGCGTGGTCGCGGACCCACCGGCGTTCGGCGGGGTCGGTGTCGCCGTCGTAGGTCGCGGCCCGCAGGGTCGGCAGGCCGAGCGCGTCCAGGCCCTTGAGCTGGTCGGCCGCGAGCGCCTTGGTCGGGGAGAGGTACAGGGCCGTGGCCTCGTCCGGGTGGTGGATCAGGCCCGGGTTCGCCAGCGCCGCGAGCCGGCCCCGGTGCACGGCGTCGGCCACGGGCGCCTGGTAGGCCAGGGACTTCCCGGAGGCGGTCCCCGTGGCGACCACCACGTGCCGCGGGGCCAGCATCGCCTGCACCTGGTGCAGGTACGGTGCGTGCACGCCGAGCCGTTCGTAGGCCGCGACCACGTCCGGGTGGAGGTGGCCGGGCCACGGCGCCGTCACGGCGTCCCGGTCGGGGAGCTCCCGGACGTGGCGCACCTGCTCCGGCGCGTCGCCGCGGCCGAGCAGCGGGATCAGGGAGTCGTGGGACGGCACCGGTTCATTGTGCCACCGCCGTCCCGGCGGGCCCACTGGCGACGGGCCGCCGGGACGGCAGCGGCACGGGACCGCGCCGGAGCCTCAGGCCTGCGCCGCGGACCCCCGGGTCCGGCGGTGCACGCGGGCCTCCCACGGCCGCAGCAGCCCCTTCTCACCGGCGTCGACGGCGTCGGGGCGGTTGCCGATCAGGACCTCGGCGCCGCCCCATCCCCCGGGGAGGTCGGCGCGGACCGTCCCGCCCGAGACGTTGGCCAGCACGAGCAGCTCCACGTCCCCGAGCCGCCGGGTGAAGGCGTAGACCTGCTCGTGGCGCGGGAGCAGCATCGTGAAGTCGCCCAGGGCCACCACGGGCTCGGTGTGCCGCAGCTCGATGAGACGCCGGTAGTGGTGGAACACCGAGTCCGGATCGGCCCGGGCGGCCTCGGCGTTGACCGTGCCGTGGTTCGGGTTGACCTCGATCCACGGGGTGCCGGTGGTGAACCCGGCGTTCTCCCCGCCGGTCCACTGCACCGGGGTGCGGGCGTTGTCCCGGCTCGACCAGCGCAGTCCGCGCAGCACCCCGGCGGGGTCCGCGCCGGCGGCCACGGCGTGGCGGTAGTGGTTGATCGACTCGATGTCGCGGAAGTCCTCGATGGCGCCGAAGGGGGCGTTGGTCATGCCCAGCTCCTCGCCCTGGTAGACGTAGGGCGTGCCCCGGTGCAGGTGGAGCAGCGTGGCCAGGCAGGTCGCGGACGCCACGCGGTGCTCGGGGCCGTTGTCGCCGAACCGGGAGACCACCCGCGGCTGGTCGTGGTTGTTCCAGTACAGGGAGTTCCAGCCGACCTCCTCGAGACCCTCCTGCCAGCGGCCCAGGGAGGCCTTCAGATCGGTCAGCCGCAGCGGCTTCGGGTCGAACTTCCCCCCGGGGCCGTGGTCGAGGTCCACGTGCTCGAACTGGAAGACCATGTCCACCTCGGCCCGGGCCGGATCGGTGAACAGCCGGGCCTCCTCCACGGTGACGCCCGGCATCTCGCCCACGGTGATGAGCTCGGCGTCCCGGCCCGCGAAGACCTCGCGGTGCATCTCCTGGAGGAACTCGTGGATCCGCGGACCGCAGAGGTAGGACGCCGAGCCGTCCCCGTAGGGCGTCCCCTCCACGGGCGGACCGTCGTGCAGGTGCCCGTCCTCGGCGACGTCCTTGCTGATCATGTTGATGACGTCCATGCGGAAGCCGTCCACCCCGCGGTCCAGCCACCAGCGCATCATGGCGTGGACCGCCTGGCGCACCTCGGGGTTCTCCCAGTTGAGGTCCGGCTGCTTGCGGGAGAACAGGTGCAGGTAGTACTCCCCGGAGGCCTCGTCGAGCTCCCAGGCGGACCCGGAGAAGAAGCTCTGCCAGTTCGTCGGCTCCGCTCCCGGGGCGCCGGCCTCCATGCCGTGGCGGGGCGTCCGCCACCAGTACCAGTCCCGCTTCGGCGAGTCGGGCGAGGAGCGGGACTCCACGAACCACGGGTGCTCGTCGGAGGTGTGGTTGACCACGAGGTCCATGACCAGCTTCATGCCGCGGGCGTGGACCGCGGCCAGCAGCTCGTCGAACTGCTCCAGGGTCCCGAAGACCGGGTCGATGTCCTGGTAGTCGCTGATGTCGTAGCCGTTGTCGTCCTGCGGGGACGAGTAGATCGGGGACAGCCAGATGACGTCCACGCCCAGGTCCTGCAGGTGGTCGAGGTGGGCGAGGATCCCGCCGAGGTCGCCGATGCCGTCGCCGTCCGAGTCCGCGAAGGAGCGAGGGTAGATCTGGTAGACCACCGCATCGGTCCACCACGCGGGGGCCTGCCCGGTGCCTCCGCCGCTGCCGGGGCGCTCGGCGGTGATGTCCTGCTGGGGAAGGGTGTTCATGCGGCTGCTCCTCGGATGACGCCGTGGACGGGCCGGCCGGCACCGGACCAGCCCCTCTGGGCGGCAGAGGGGCTGCTCCGGCACGACCGGTCTCGGTACCCGACCAGTGTGCTGGACGGGGCCGCCGCTGCGACACCCGGTGCGGGACGGCACCGCTGCGCCCACAATGGTTCCAGCGGACCCCGTCCGCGGTGCGGCACCCACCACCGCGCTGCACCGGGGGTCCTCGTCCCCTCCGCACCCGACCTGCGACCGGAGCCCGTCCGATGACACCGCCTCTGCCCACCGACCGTGCCGGGGTCCTCGCGCACCGGACCCACCACCTCGCCGACGGGCGGGAGGCCGTGTTCTTCGGCGACCGCGGCCGCCCGCCCGTGGAGCACGTCGTGGACCGCCGGCCCCTGGACGCCCGGTCCGGCGGTGGGGAGCTGCGCTTCGACCGGCTGACGGGGGAGTGGGTGGCGGTGGCCGCCCACCGCCAGGCGCGCACCCACCTGCCGCCGGCCGACCGGTGCCCGCTGTGCCCGTCCGTGGGCGGGCGCGAGTCCGAGATCCCCGCGGAGGACTTCGACGTCGTCGTCCTCGAGAACCGCTTCCCCTCGCTGGGCCCGGAGCTGGCCGAGCTGCCGGACCCGGACCGGGTGGGGGAGCGGTCCCTGTGGGGCGTCCCGTTCCCGGCCGCAGGACGGTGCGAGGTGGTGGTGTTCACCCCGGAGCACCAGGGCTCCTTCGCGTCCCTTCCCCCTGGACGGGCGCGCACGGTGGTGGAGGCCTGGGCCCAGCGCACCGCGGCGCTCTCGGCGCTGCAGGGCATCCGGCACGTCTTCCCGTTCGAGAACCGGGGCGAGCAGATCGGGGTGACCCTGCACCACCCGCACGGGCAGATCTACGCCTACCCCTACCCCGCCCCGCACGCGGCCCGACTCGCGGCACGCTCCCGGGCGCACCTCGAGCGCACGGGGCGGGACCTGATGGGGGAGGTCCTGGCCGACGAGACCGCCGCGGGGGAGCGGATGGTGCTCCAGGGCGAGCACTTCTCCGCGTTCGTGCCCTACGCCGCGCGGTGGCCGCTGGAGGTGCACCTGGTCCCGCACCGGCAGGTCCCGGACCTCGCCGCGCTGACCGGGACCGAGCGCGACGAGCTGGCCGTGGTGCACCAGGACCTGCTCCGGCGCGTCGACCGGCTCTACTCGACCCCGACCCCCTACATCGCCGCCTGGCACCAGACCCCCGTGACCGCGGCGGACCGTGAGGCCGGCCGGCTGCACCTGCAGCTGACCAGCCCACGGCGGGCCGAGGACAAGCTGAAGTTCCTCGCCGGCTCGGAGGCGGCCATGGGGGCGTTCATCAACGACGTCACCGCCGAGCAGACGGCTGCCCGCCTGAGGGAGGCCGCACGATGACCCCCCGGCAGGCCGTCCGGCGGCCCGGGCACGACGACGCCGCCCGGGCCGAGGAGCTCTCCCGGCGCTTCGCCGAGCTCTACGGGCACGCCCCGGACGGGGTGTGGCGGGCCCCGGGCCGGGTGAACCTCATCGGGGAGCACACCGACTACAACGAGGGCCTCGTGCTGCCCTTCGCCATCGACCGCTCGGCGATGGCCGCCGTCCGGCTGCGCCGCGATCCCGGGCCGGCGCCGGAGCACGGGCAGGAACACGGACCGGGGCACGGCGAGGAACGGGAGCCGGCCGGGCACGACGTCGTCGACCTGGCCTCCACCTGGGCCCCGGACGGCTCCGGGCTGTCCCGGGCGCGGTTTCGGATCCCGCAGCTGCGCCCGGGGACGGTGCCCGGGTGGGGAGCCTATCCGGCCGGGGTCGTGCACGTGCTCGACGGCCTCGACGGGGTGGAGGTGCCCGGCTTCGAGCTGCTGCTGGACTCGACCGTCCCCGTGGGCGCGGGCCTGTCCTCCTCGCACGCCGTGGAGGTCGCCACGGTCGTGGCGCTGAACGACCTGCTGGGGCTGGGCCTGGACCGCCCTGAGATGGCGCGGCTGACGCAGCGGGCGGAGAACGAGTTCGTCGGGGCGCCCACCGGGATCATGGACCAGTCGGCGTCCCTGCGGGCCCGGGCCGGGGCCGCGCTGTTCCTGGACTGCCGCAGCCTGGAGGCCGAGCTCGTGCCGCTGCCGGTGGCGGAGCACGGGCTCACCGTCCTGGTGATCGACACGAAGGTCGCCCACTCCCACGCCGACGGCGGCTACGGCGCCCGGCGCGCCTCCTGCGAGCGCGGGGCCGCCGCCCTCGGAGCGGCCACCCTGCGCGACGTCCCGGACGGGGCCGACCTGGGTGTCCTCGACGAGGAGACCGCGCGGCGGGTCCGGCACGTGCGGAGCGAGAACCGCCGGGTCCTGGAAACGGTGACGCGGCTGCGGGCCGGCGACGTCCGGGGCATCGGGACGCTGCTGACCGCGTCCCACACCTCGCTGCGGGACGACTTCGAGGTCTCCTGCCCGGAGCTCGACCTCGCCGTGGACACCGCACTGGCCGCCGGTGCCGTGGGCGCACGGATGACCGGCGGCGGGTTCGGCGGCTCCGCGATCGCCCTGGTCCCCGCGGCCCGGGCGGACCGGGTCCGGGACGTTGTCACGGAGGCCTTCGCGGCGGCGGGCCTCCGGGCGCCCGACGTCTTCGCCGTGGCGCCGGGGGAGGGCGCCGGGCGGGTCCGGTGACGGCCCCGCCCGGCGGTGCCGGTCACGAACATGACACGGGTCACCTCCCCGGGGGCCGCGTGCCAGAATGACCGCATGAGCAACCCCATGAACATCTCCGGGCGCAACCCCGAGAAGGAGGCCCGGGCGCACCGGGCCCCGGTCACGGAGCTGACCCCGGAGCAGTGCTGGGAGCACCTCTACAGCGCCCGCTTCGGCCGGATCGCCACCATGGACGGCGACGAGATCGAGATCACCCCGATCAACCTCGTGGCCGACGACGGGAGGATCTACTTCCGCACCGCCCGGGGCACCAAGCTGCTGCACCTGGTGCTCAACGAGCACGTCGCCGTGCAGATCGACCAGGCCCAGGGCGGGGAGGCGTGGTCGGTGATCGTGCGCGGCACGGCCCGTCAGCTGACCGACCCGGAGGAGACCGCCCGGGTGGACGAGCTGCCCCTGCGGCCGTGGGTGGGGACCACCAAACTCGAGTACGTGGAGGTGACCCCCACCCGGGTCACCGGACGGGTGTTCCACCTGGGCCACTGACCCGCTCCGGTGCCCGCGCCGGCGCCGACGGTCCCGGCCCGCTTGTAGCCTGGACCCGTGGCACAGCACCGGATCGTCCAGCACTACGTCTTCACCCCGCTCCCCGACCCCACGGCCGTGATGCTCTGGCAGCGCGCCCTGTGCGAGGGCCTGGGGCTGCGCGGGCGGATCATCGTCTCCCCGCACGGGCTCAACGCCACCGTGGGCGGTGAGATCGGGGCGCTCAAGCGGTACGCCCGCACCACCCGCTCCCACCCGCGTCTGCGGGACACGGCGTTCGCGTGGTCGGACGGCTCGGACGAGGACTTCCCGCGGCTGTCGGTCAGGGTCCGCGACGAGCTCGTCTCCTTCGGCGCCCCGGGCGAGCTGGAGGTCGACGAGCACGGCGTCGTCGGCGGCGGCACCCGCCTGGCCCCCGCCGAGGTGGACGAGCTCGTGGCGAGCCGCGGCGAGGACGTCGTGTTCTTCGACGGGCGCAACGCCCACGAGGCGCGGATCGGCCGGTTCCGCGGCGCCGTGGTCCCGGACGTGGCGCACACCAGGGACTTCGTGGCCGCGCTGGACTCCGGGACGTACGACCACCTCCGGTCCCGGCCGGTCGTCACCTACTGCACCGGCGGGATCCGCTGCGAGGTGCTCTCGGCGATGCTGCGCCGGCGCGGCTTCGAGGAGGTCTACCAGCTCGACGGCGGCATCGCCGCGTACGGCCGCGAGCGCGGGGACCGGGGACTGTGGGAGGGATCCCTGTACGTCTTCGACCGGCGCATGCACGTGAGCTTCACCCCGGAGGCCGTCACGATCGGGCGCTGCGACCGGTGCGCCGGCCCCGCGAACCGTTTCGTCAACTGCGCGGACCCCTCGTGCCGCGCCCTCGTCCTCGCGTGCCCCGGCTGCCAGGCGGGGCACCCGCGGCTCACCTGCCCCGCCGGGTGCGGCAGCGCCCCTGCGGACGCATCGGTCCCTGCGGACGCGTCGGTCCCGGTGGACGCCGCGGCCTCCCGCCCCGCCCCGGGCCGGACCGCCGTGCCGGGGAGCGCCGCGTGAGCCCGGAGGCCGCCGGGCCCGGAGCGATCCCGGACTTCTCCCGGGTCCCGGGCACCCCCGTCTCCGACGACCCCCGGGCGCCGGCCGAGCTGCACGAGGCGCTCCGCCGGACGGGCTACACGCACGACCGGGTGGCGGAGCTGCTGGGCGCGGCCGCCATGGAGGCCCTCGCCCGGGACCAGGCGGTGCCCGCCCTGCGGGTCCTCGAACCGGCCCTGCGCACGCCCGGGCACCCGGACCGGGCCCTCGCCGCGGTCGTCGTCCTCTTCCTGCTGGGGCGCACCGCCCCCGCGGACGCGCTGGCCCCGGTGCGCCCGGAGCAGCTCCTGGGCCTCGGACTCGCCGAGGAGACGGCGGGCGGGCTGCGCGCCACGGTGGACCTGCGCCCGCACGCTGCCGACGACGGCACGGAGCTGTACGTCGCCAGCGACCTGGGCGAGTCCCAGCGGCCCGGAGCGCTGCGCCGCGACCACGTCCTGGGCATCGGGCAGGCGTCCCTCACGCTGGCCCGCACGACCGACCGCCGCCGCGCGGACCGGGCGCTGGACCTGGGCACCGGGTGCGGCATCCAGACCTTCCACCTGCTCGGCCACACGGCCCACGTGACCGCCACCGACGTCTCCGACCGGGCACTGGGCTTCACCCGCTTCAACCTGGTGCTCAACGCCAGGGCGCTCGGCCTCGACCCCGACCGGCTCGAGGACCGGGTGAGCCTGCGGGCGGGCTCCCTGCTGGAGCCCGTGCGCGGCGAGCGGTTCGACCTGGTGGTCTCCAACCCGCCGTTCGTGATCACCCCGCGCTCCGCCGGCGAGGGACCGCAGGACCGCTACACCTACCGGGACGGCGGCCTGCCGGGGGACCGCATCGTGGCCGACCTCGTGCGGGAGCTGCCGGAGGTCATGGCCCCCGGGGCCACCGCCCACCTGCTCGGCAACTGGGAGGTGCTCGCCCCGGAGCCCGGCGACGAGCGGCCGGCCCTCGAGCGCTGGGCGCAGCGGCCCGCGCAGTGGGTGCCCGAGGGCGTCGACGCGTGGTTCCTCCAGCGGGAGCTGACGGGCCCGGAGGAGTACGCCGAGACGTGGCTGCGGGACGCGGCGGAGTCCCGTGAGCCCGAGCCCTACGAACGCGCCTACCGCGCCTATCTCGACGACTTCGCCGCGCGCGGGGTGGAGGCCGTGGGCTTCGGGATGATCCGCCTCCGCCGGCCGGCCCGGGACCGGCCCGGGGACGTGCTCCGCCGCTTCGAGCACGTCCCCCACGCGCTCCAGCAGCCGCTCGCGCCCGCGCTCGCGGCCACCTGGGCGCGGGCCGACTGGCTCGCGGCGCACCCGCAGGACTGGCTGGACGCCCGGCTCGTGGCCGCCGAGGACGTCACCGAGGAGCGCCACCAGCGCCCCGGCGCGGAGCACCCCGGCGTGATCCTGCTGCGGCAGGGCGCCGGTCTGCGCCGGACCGTGGTGCTCTCCAGCGAGGCCGCCGGCTTCGCCGGGGCGTGCGACGGCGAGCTGAGCGCCCGGCAGATCCTCGGCGCGCTCGCCGCCCTGCTGGACTGGGCGGGCGACGAGCGCCGGCGGCTGACCGAGGAGGTCCGCCACCTCGTGCTCGACGGCTTCCTCGTCCCGCAGGACCTGCCGCCGTCCCCGGCGTGAGGCCGTCTCCTGCGCGCGGCGTGCGCAGGAGGGGGCCGTGCCGTGCGGGGTCGTGGACCGGGACGTCCCCGGCCGGGCCGTTGTGGGCGGATGAGCAGGCGGCGCCGCGGCGGTGGGGGTGGAAGGATGGGAGCATGAGCATCGGAGACAACCTGAACCCCATCAAGACCCTGGACAAGGACACCGTCTGGGAGCTCCTCGAGAAGCACCCCTTCGGCCGGCTCGCCGTGGAGGCCGCCGGGCTCGTGGACATCTTCCCGGTGAACTACGTGGTGCACCAGCACAAGCTGTACTTCCGCACCGCGCAGGGGTCGAAGCTCTCGAGCCTGATCGTCAACGACCAGGTGGCGTTCGAGATCGACGAGGTCTCGGAGGACGACGTCGTGCGCTCCGTGGTGGTCCACGGCCGGGCCCGGCGGCTCGAGACGCGCGCGGAGGTGGACGCCGCGGAGGAGCTGCCCCTGAAGCCGTGGGCGCCCACGCTCAAGTACAACTTCGTGGTCATCGACGTGGAGACGGCCACCGGCCGCGAGTTCACGATCGGCGACGAGCCCGAGCGCTACCCCTCCTGAACCGGGCGCCCGGCCCGCCCGGTTCCGCCCGGCGGGCCGGGACGGACGGGGCGCCCGTCCGGGCCCGCCGTGCTCCCCGGGGGCAGCGCCGCGCGGGGCTTGACGGCGGTGAGGCGTTATGGTGGAGCGCAACGGCGGGCCGACGCCCGCCCGTTCGACCCCGACGTCCAGCAGCGCCGCGGCCCGCGGCACCGCGGAGCGCAGCAAGGAGTACCGTGCCAACGAAGGCCACCCAGAGCCCGGGAACGGGCAAGAGCCTGCTCATCGTGGAGTCCCCCTCCAAGGTCAAGACGATCGCCGGGTACCTCGGCGACGCCTACGAGGTGGAGTCCTCCATGGGGCACATCCGTGACCTGCCGCAGCCGTCCGAGCTGCCGGCGGAGCTCAAGAAGGGGCCCTACGGCAAGTTCGCGGTGGACGTGGAGCACGGCTTCGAGCCGTACTACGTGGTCAACCCGGACAAGAAGAAGAAGGTCACCGAGCTCAAGCGCAAGCTCAAGGAGTCCGACGCCCTCTACCTCGCCACCGACGGCGACCGCGAGGGCGAGGCCATCGCCTGGCACCTGCTGGAGGTGCTCAAGCCCAAGGTCCCCGTCTACCGGCTGACGTTCCCCGAGATCACCCGCGAGGCGATCGAGCGGGCCTTCGGGGAGCTGCGCGAGCTCGACCAGGACCTGGTGGACGCCCAGGAGACCCGGCGGATCCTGGACCGGCTCTACGGCTACGAGATCTCCCCGGTGCTGTGGCGCAAGATCGCCTCGGGCCTGTCCGCCGGGCGCGTGCAGTCCGTGGCCACGCGGCTGGTGGTGGAGCGGGAGCGGCAGCGGATGGCCTTCGTGCCCGCCGACTACTGGGACCTCAGCGGGACCTTCGCCCGCGCCGACGGCGAGGACGCCGGCACCGCGTTCGGCGCCCGGCTCTCCTCCGTGGACGGCAAGCGGGTGGCCGGGGGCCGTGACTTCGGGGACGACGGCGTGCTCAAGGGCGCCGCCGGCAAGCTCGTGCACCTGGACGAGCAGGCCGCCCGCGAGCTGGCCGCCGGTCTGGAGGACGCGGCGTTCGCCGTCCGCTCGCTCGAGACCAAGCCCTACACCCGCCGCCCGGCCGCGCCGTTCACCACCTCCACGCTGCAGCAGGAGGCGGCGCGCAAGCTGCGCTTCACCTCCCGCACCACCATGCAGGTCGCGCAGAAGCTCTACGAGAACGGCTACATCACCTACATGCGCACCGACTCCGTGGCGCTGTCCGACCAGGCGGTCTCGGCCGCCCGGCGCCAGGCCACGGAGCTCTACGGCGCCGACTTCGTGCCCGGCTCGCCGCGGCTCTACAGCTCCAAGTCGAAGAACGCCCAGGAGGCGCACGAGGCGGTGCGTCCTGCCGGGGACTCCTTCCGCACCCCGAACCAGGTCCGCGGCGAGCTCTCCGCGGACGCGTACCGGCTCTACGAGCTGATCTGGAAGCGCACCGTGGCCTCCCAGATGGCCGACGCCAAGGGGTCCACGGCCACCGTGCGGCTCGGGGCGACCTCTTCCACCGGCCGGGACGCCGAGTTCTCCGCGTCCGGCACCGTCATCACCTTCCGCGGCTTCCTGGCCGCCTACGAGGAGGGCCGGGACGAGGACCCCGCCGAGGGCAAGGACGGCAAGGACGCCAAGGACGGCGACAAGCGTCTGCCGCGGATGGCGGAGGGCGACCGCCTGGACGCCACCGGGGTCGAGGCGGACGGGCACCGCACGTCGCCGCCGCCGCGCTACACCGAGGCGTCACTCGTCAAGGTCCTGGACGAGCTCGGCATCGGCCGGCCCTCGACCTACGCGGCCGTCATCTCCACGATCATGGACCGCGGCTACGTCCGGGTGCGGGGCTCCGCGCTGATCCCCTCGTGGACCGCGTTCTCCGTGGTCCGGCTGCTCGAGGAGCACTTCTCCGACTACGTGGACTACGACTTCACCGCGGAGATGGAGGAGGGCCTCGACCGGATCGCCCGCGGGGAGGAGGACAGCACCGACTGGCTGCAGGACTTCTACTTCGGCTCCCAGGGCCACGAGAACGGGCTCAAGCCCATCGTGGACGATCTCGGCGAGATCGACGCCCGTGCCGTGAACTCGATCCCCGTGACCGAGGACATCACCCTCCGGGTCGGCAAGTTCGGCCCCTACCTCGAGGTGACCGGGGCCGTGGACCCGCAGACCGGCGAGATCACCGACCCGGTCCGGGCGAACGTCCCGGAGGACCTCGCCCCCGACGAGCTCACGCCCGAGAAGGCCCGTAAGCTCATCGAGACCGGCAAGGCGGACGGCCGGGAGCTGGGCCGCGACCCGGAGACCGGGCGCGCCATCGTGGCCAAGGACGGCCGCTACGGGCCCTACGTCACCGAGGTCATCCCCGAGCCCACCGCCGAGGAGCTCGCGGCCCAGCCCGTGGAGTACTACAAGAACGGCAAGCCGAAGCCCCCGAAGAAGCCCGTCAAGCAGAAGCCCCGCACGGGGTCCCTGCTGTCCACGATGACCCTGCAGGACGTCACCCTCGAGGACGCCCTCAAGATCCTGTCCCTGCCGCGCACGCTGGGCACGGACGCCGAGGGCACCGAGATCACGGTGCAGAACGGCCGGTTCGGCCCCTACCTCAAGAAGGGCACCGACTCGCGCTCCCTGCAGTCCGAGGAGCAGCTGTTCACGGTCACCCTCGACGAGGCGCTGGCGATCTACGCCCAGCCCAAGCAGCGCGGCCGCGGCACCGCCAAGCCCCCGCTCGCGGACCTGGGCACCGACCAGATCACGGAGCGGCCCATGGTGATCAAGGACGGGCGCTTCGGCCCGTACATCACCGACGGGGAGACCAACGTGACGGTCCCCCGCGGGGAGACCGTGGAGCAGATCACCCCCGCGCGCGCCAGCCAGCTGCTCGCGGAGAAGCGGGCCCAGGGCCCCGCCCCGAAGAAGACGGCACGCTCGTCGGCCAAGGGGACGACGAAGACCGGCACGACCAAGACCGGCACGACCAAGACCGGCACGACGAAGTCCGGCGCGGCGAGGGCCGGCGCGAAGAAGAGCACGGCCGGCAAGCCCGCCCGTGCCGGGGCCAAGGGCTGAGCCGCCCCGCTCGCGCGGGACGGACACGGAATTCGAAGGAGCACCACGGCATGCGTCTCGGAGTCCTCGACGTGGGGTCGAACACCGTCCACCTCCTGCTGCTGGACGTCTACCCGGGCTCCCGGCCGGAGCCGTACGCCTCCCACAAGCTGGCCCTGCGGCTGGTGCAGTACCTGGATGCGGAGGGCAACATCTCCGACGACGGCCGGGACGCCCTCACCGCGTTCGTGATCGAGGCGCGGGACTTCGCCGTGGAGAACCGGGCCGAGGACTTCCTGGCCTTCGCGACCTCCGCGATCCGTGAGGCCGGCAACGGGGCGGAGGTGCTGGACCACGTGCAGTCGCGCTCCGGTGTGACCCTCACGGAGCTGGCCGGGGACCAGGAGGCCGCCGTGACGTTCTTCGCGGTGCGCCGCTGGTTCGGCTGGGGCGCGGGGACCGTCCTGGACCTCGACATCGGGGGAGGGTCCTTCGAGATGGCGCTGGGCGGCAACGCGCTGCCCACCGTGGCGACCTCCGTGCCGCTCGGCGCGGGACGGCTCACCCGCTCGTTCATCGCCGGGGACCTCGCCACGCCCAAGGAGATGAAGGCGCTGCGCAAGCACGTGCGCCAGGAGCTCAAACCCGCGGTGGCGAAGGTCCGGGACGCGGGGGAGCCCACCTGCGTGGCGGGCACGTCGAAGACCTTCCGCTCCCTCGCCCGGATCTGCGGGGCCGCGCCCTACGCCATGGGCCCCTACGTCCCGCGGACCCTCCACCTCGAGGACCTGCGGCTGTGGACCCGCCGGATGGAGGCGATGACTCCGGACGAGCGCTCCGAGCTGCCCGGCGTCTCGCCCGCCCGCGCCGGGCAGATCCTCGCCGGGGCCGTGGTCGCCGAGGCCGCCATGGACGCCTACGACGTCGAGTCGATCCGGATCTGCCCGTGGGCGCTGCGCGAGGGACTCATCCTGCGCCGCCTGGACCAGCTGAACAGCCACTCGGACGTCCGCACCGTGGACCCCCGGCACCTGGTGGGTGCGGCGTGAGCGCGCAGCCGGGCCCCGCCGCGGAGCCGTACCGGCCCCACGTGGCCCTGTCCACCAGCTCCCTCTATCCGCTCGGGGTCCCGGAGACGTTCGAGGCGGCGGTGGAGCTGGGCTACGACAGCGTGGAGGTGCTCGTCACGCACGAGCGGATGAGCCAGCTCACCCACCAGCTGCAGGACCTCGTGCAGCGCCACCAGCTGCCCATCTCGACGATCCACGCGCCCACCCTGCTGCTGACCCAGCAGGTGTGGGGCAAGTCCTGGACCAAGATCCAGATGGCCGCAGCCCTCACCGAGCAGGTGGGCGCGGAGGTCGTGGTCGTCCACCCGCCCTTCCGCTGGCAGCGCCGGTACGCGGCGAACTTCGTGGAGGGCGTGCGGGTGGTCTCCCGCGCCACCGGCGTGAAGATCTCGGTCGAGAACATGTACCCCTGGCGGGTGCGCGGACGCGACACCGTGGTCTACGCCCCGCACTACAGCCCGCTGGGGCTGGACTACGACTGGGTGACGTGGGACTTCTCCCATGCCGCGACCGCCCGCATGGACTCCCTGGCCGCGATCCGGGAGCTGGGCCCCCGGCTCGGCCACGTGCACCTGACGGACGGCTCGGGCGAGACCACGGCGGACGAGCACCTGCTCCCGGGGCACGGCGTGCAGCCCGTCGCCGAGTCCCTCCAGCACCTCGCCTCCACCCGGTGGCAGGGCATCATCGGGGTCGAGGTCTCCACGCGCCGCTCGAAGAGCGCCGAGGAGCGCACCCAGTGGCTCGCGGAGTCCCTCGAGTTCGCCCGCCGGCACACGAGCCGGCCCGACGACCCCGACGGCTCCGGCACCGCGGAGGGCGCCGACGGCTCCGCCGGTGCTCCCGGGCCCGGGGACACCGGGGCGACCGGGGCCGGGGCCACCGGGGCCGCCGACGCCTGACCGCGGCGGGCACCCGGCCGCCCGGCCCGGGCCCACGGCGTCGCGCGGCCCCGGACGGCGTCCGGCCACCACCCGGCACCCGAAGCGCACCGCCCGACCGACGGCTCCCGAGCGAGACCTCCCCACGACCACCGTCCGACCGCACACACCGACCCCTCCACACCGCCCCCTCCTCACCGACCGATCCACACCGTCCGACCGACACCGATCCACGACCACCGACGAGAGGACCTCACCGACCATGACTCCTGTGCTTGCCTTCCTGGGCTGCGGCTCCATGAACGGATCCATCCTGCGGGGGGTGCTGGCCTCCGGCGTGCCCGTCGACCGGATCCGGGCCACCGTCCGCTCCGCGGAGAGCGCCCGCCGACTCGAGGCCGAGACGGGGGTGCGCCCCTACGTCACCGGGGAGGACCCCGAGGCCAACCGGCGGGCCGCGCAGGAGGCGGACGTCGTGCTGCTCGGCGTGAAGCCCGTCGGCATCCTCGACCTCGCCCGCGAGATCGCCCCCGCCCTGCGCCCCGGCACGGTCGTTGCCTCGGTGGCCGCGGGGATCTCCGTCGGCGCCCTCGAGCGCGCCCTGCCCGCCGGCCAGCCGGTGGTGCGCACCATGCCGAACACGCCCTCCAGCGTGGGCCGCGGGGTCGTCTCGGTGACCCCGGGCGGCGCCACCACCGCCGAGCAGACGGACGCCGTGCGCCGGGTCCTCGAGGCCGTGGGCACCGTCGTCGAGGTCCCGGAGGAGCAGGTGGACGCCGTCACCGGAGTTTCGGGCTCCGGACCCGCCTACGTGTTCCTGCTGGCCGAGGCCATGCAGCGGGCGGGGGAGCGGATGGGGCTGTCCGCGGACGTCGCGCGGGTCCTCGCCAAGGAGACCGTGTCCGGGGCCGGTGAGCTCCTGCGCCCGGCGGAGGCCGACCCCGCCGCCCTGCGCAAGGCGGTCACGAGCCCGAAGGGCACTACGGACCGGGCCATCACGACCTTCCAGGAGAACGGCTTCGAGGACCTTGTGGCCTCCGCTGCGCAGGCCTCCGCGGACCGCTCGGCGGAGCTCACCCGCGAGTTCAGCGACTGAGCCGGTCCCGGGCCCGCCCCTCGTCCCGGCCCGGCCCGGTGCAGGGCGGCCCGGTGCAGGGCGGGCCCGGTCAGGGGCGGGCCCGGTCAGGGGCGGGCCGCGAACCGCTCGAGCAGGTCAACGTGGCCCGAGACGATCAGGAGGTCCCGCGAGGTGACCTTGGTGTCGGGGCGGGCATACGTGAAGTCCTCGCCCGGGGACTTCACGCCCACCACCGTCACGCCGTACTTGGAGCGGACGTTGGAGTCGCCCAGCGTGAAGCCCTGCACCTCCCGCGGCGGATACATCTTGACGATGGCGAAGTCGTCGTCGAACTCGATGTAGTCCAGCAACCGCCCCGAGACCAGGTGCGCGGTGCGCCGCCCCGCGTCCGCCTCGGGGAAGATCACGTGGTGCGCCCCGATCCGCGACAGGATCTTGCCGTGCGAGGGCGTGATCGCCTTCGCCCAGATCCGGCTCACGCCGAGGTCCACGAGGTTGGCCGTGATGAGCACGCTCGACTCGATGGACGTGCCGACGCCGACCACGGCGGAGTCGAACTCCGCCGCCCCCAGCTGGCGCAGCGCGTCGATGTCGGTGGCCTCGGCCTCGACCACGTGGGTGAGCTGCCCGGAGAGCTTCTGCACGAGCTGGGCGTCCCGCTCCACGCCCAGCACCTCCCGGCCCTGGCGGGCCAGCTGGAGCGCGGTGGCCGTGCCGAAGCGGCCGAGGCCGATCACGAGCACGGGGACGCTGTGGGACGAACGGTCAGCCAATGATGGGCCTTTCCTCGGGGTACTTGTAGAGGCGCCGGCGCGAGCGCAGGGCCAGGGCGGCGGCCACGGTGGTGATGCCGATGCGCCCCACGAACATGGTCGCCGCGAGCACGTACTTGCCCTCCGGCGGCAGCTCCGCGGACAGGCCCACGCTCAGCCCGCACGTGGCGTAGGCCGAGATCACCTCGAACAGCACCCGGTCCAGGGGCGCGTCGGAGACGGCGAGCAGGAGCCCGCAGCCGAGCAGCACGATCGTCGCCCCCATCATGATGACCGAGATCGCGATCCGCAACGCCTCCTCGGGGATGGTGCGGTGGAAGGCGATGACGGAGCGGTCGCCCCGGGCCTCGGCCAGGACCGCGAGGAACACGACGGCGAGGGTGGTGACCTTGATCCCGCCGGCCGTGGACGCGGAGCCGCCGCCCGCGAACATCATGGCGTCCGTCATGAGCATGGTTTGCGGCAGCTCGCTGTTGGTGTCCACGAGGGCGAAGCCCCCGGAGCGCATGTTGACCGAGGAGAAGAACCCGTTGAAGATCTTCTCGCCCACGGAGAGGTCCCGCAGCGTCCCCGGGTTGGACCACTCGAACGCCGTGTACATGATCCACGCCAGCACGAGCAGCGCGGTGGTGGTCGTCACGGTGAGCTTCGTGTTGAGGTTCCAGCGGGTGAAGCGCAGCCCCACCTGCCGCGCCACGAGGATGACGGGGAAGCCGAGGGAGCCGATGAACACGCCCAGGGCGATGGGCACGACGATCAGCCACGCCGTGGTGTACGGGCCGAGACCGGCCTCGTTGGGCACGAAGCCGCCGTTGTTGAACGCCGAGATGGCGTAGAACACGCCCTGCCACAGGGCGGAGGGCACCGGCTCCCCCTCGAGGAGGAAGCCCACGGTGAGCACCCCCGCGAGCACCGCCTCGATGCTCACCGACGTCAGCACGATGATCTGCAGGAGCGAGCCGACCTCCCCGAGCCGACCGATGTTGAGCGCCTCCTGGGTCAGCAGCCGGGACCGGAGGCCGAGCTTGCGGCCCACGGCGAGCGCGAGGATCGAGGTCATCGTCAGGGTGCCCAGCCCGCCGATCTGCATCGCGATCATGATCACGAACTGCCCGAACAAGGACCAGTGCGTGCCCGTGGGAACGGTGGTCAGGCCGGTCACGGTGACGGCGGACGTCGCCGTGAACACCGCGTCCTCCAGCGACGTCTCGACGCCGGGGGCGGCGGACACCGGCAGCCACAGCAGGAGGGAGAAGCCCGCGACCACCACGGCGAAGACGATGAGCGCCAGGCGCGCCGGGGAGGATGCCGCGATCCGGTCCACGACGTCGCGCAGGGAGGTCAGCAGCCAGAACCGGCCGCGCTCCTCCGGGCGGATCCAGGGGCTGCGCTGCAGGTTGCTCACGGGGCCTCCTCCTGGTGTCCGGGCCGCGGCCGCCGGGGCGGGACGGGCGCGGCGGTCGCCGCGACCGCTGACAGTATCGCACTGCCCGGGGCGCCCGGGGGTGCCGACACATAGCCGGCCCCGGGCGGGGTCCGGGGCGCCGGCCGGGGCCCCGGGTGATCTAATGAGCGGTGTGACTCCTGCTACATCCGGGCCCGGCGCCCCGTACCCCACGCGACTGTTCTGGGACCCCGCCCTGCTCGAGTACAACTTCGGGGACCACCACCCCATGCACCCCTCCCGGCTGGAGGCCACGTACCGGCTGGTCCAGGGGTTCGGCCTCGACCGGCGGGACAACGTCACGGTGGAGGCCCCCGAGGTGGCGCCGGACGAGGTCCTCCAGCTCGTCCATCCGCGGCACTACGTGGACTCGGTCCGGGCCGTCAGCGCCGATCCCACCGTGGAGATCCCCGAGTGCGGGCTCGGCACCGAGGACACCCCCGCCTATCCCGGGGTGCACGAGGCGAGCGCGCGGCTCGTGGGCGGCACCTACCAGGGCGCGGCGGCCGTGCTCGCGGGGGATGCGGTGCGCGCCGTGAACTTCGGGGGCGGGATGCACCACGCCCACGCGGACCGGGCCAGCGGCTTCTGCATCTACAACGACTGCGCGGTGGCGATCCAGCACCTGCTCGACCAGGGGGTGCGGAGGGTGGCCTACGTGGACGTGGACGGCCACCACGGCGACGGCACCCAGTCGATCTTCTACGAGGACCCCCGCGTCCTCACGATCTCCCTGCACGAGACGGGCCTGACCCTCTTCCCGGGCACGGGCTTCGCCAACGAGACCGGCCGCGGGCCGGCCACGGGGCACGCCGTGAACGTCGCGATGCCCACCACCTCCGACGACGCCATGTGGCTGCGCGCCTTCGACGCCGTGGTCCCGCCCCTGCTGCGCCAGTTCGAGCCCGAGGTGATCGTGAGCCAGCACGGCTGCGACTCGCACTTCGCCGACGAGCTCACCCACCTGCGGGTCAGCGTGGACGCGCAGCGGCAGACCGCCGTGGCCGTGGCCGGACTCGCCGACGAGCTGTGCGAGGGGCGGTGGATCGCCACGGGCGGGGGCGGCTACAACTGCTACGACGTGGTGCCCCGGTCCTGGACGCACCTGGTGGGCGTCGCCGCGGGACACCCGATCGACGTGCGCGCCGCGGTGCCGCAGCCGTGGCGCGACCACGTCCGGGAGCGCTACGGCGTGGAGGCCCCCCGGGTGATGGGCGACGAGGTGGACCTGTGGTGGCGCTCCTGGGAGGTGGGCTTCGACCCGAACGACGAGACGGACCGCACCATCATGGCCACCCGCAAGGAGGTCTTCCCCCAGTGGGGGCTCGACCCGTGGTTCGACTGACCCCGCCGGCCGCGGGTCCCGGTGCCCCCGGCGCCCCCGACGGTCCGGGGCGGGACCGTGCCGGCGGGTGCGACGGCGCTGACGTGCCGCTGCCGGGAGCCGCCGGGCATCCCGTTTACAGTGTTCGGATGGGCAACAACGACGTGTTCGCGGTGATCGCCGACAAGACCCGGCGCGGCATCCTCACCGCGCTCAAGGACGGCGAGCGACCCGTGGGGGACCTCGTGGACGAGCTGGGGGTGTCCCAGCCCACCGTCTCGAAGCATCTGAAGATCCTGCGCGAGGCCGGTATGGTGTCCATGGAGGCACAGGGGCAGCGACGTCTCTACGCCGTGCAGCCGGAGCCGCTGGCCGAGGTCACCGCCTGGGTCCACGAGGTCGCGGGCGGGGCGGCGCGCGAGGCACCCGTTCCGGCACCCGCTCCCGGCACCGCCGCGACGGCGGGCGGGCCGGATGCGGCCGACACGGCCGGGACGCCCGGGCCGGTCACCGACCCGGTGCCCGAGGGGGAGCCGGTGGACGCCGGGGCGGCGTCCGTGCCGACGCCGGCCGCCGCGCCCGCACCGGTGCCGGCGGCCCCCGCCGGCACACCCGCACGACCGAGCAGGGGGGCGGGAGCGCGCGCGGCGGACATCCTGTCCAGCCTCTCCGGCCTGCGCCGCCGCACCAGGAACCCGCGGCGGTGACCGGTCCGGCCCACCCGATCCGAACGAGGAGCACCATGCACGAGGAGCTGTACCCGATCCGCCAGGCCGTACTCGCCCGCAATCCCGGAGAGGTGGAGTTCCACCAGGCCGTGGACGAGGTCTTCGACTCCCTGGGCCCCGTGGTGGCGCGCCACCCCGAGCTGCTCGACGCCGCGGTGCTCGAGCGCATCTGCGAGCCGGAGCGCCAGATCATCTTCCGGGTCCCCTGGACGGACGACCAGGGCCGCGTGCACATCAACCGCGGCTTCCGCGTGGAGTTCAACTCCGCCCTCGGGCCCTACAAGGGCGGTCTGCGCTTCCACCCGTCCGTGTACCTGGGCATCGTGAAGTTCCTGGGCTTCGAGCAGATCTTCAAGAACGCCCTCACGGGCATGCCCATCGGCGGCGGCAAGGGCGGTTCGGACTTCGACCCCAGCGGGCGCTCCGACGCGGAGATCATGCGCTTCTGCCAGTCCTTCATGACCGAGCTCTACCGGCACATCGGCGAGTACACCGACGTCCCCGCCGGTGACATCGGCGTGGGCGGGCGGGAGATCGGCTACCTGTTCGGCCAGTACAAGCGCATCACCAACCGCTACGAGTCCAGCGTGCTCACCGGCAAGGGCCTCAGCTGGGGCGGCTCCCTGGTGCGCACCGAGGCCACGGGCTTCGGCACCGTGATGTTCGCCGAGGAGATGCTGCGCACCCGCGGCCAGTCCTTCGACGGGCAGACCGTGCTGGTCTCCGGATCGGGCAACGTGGCGACCTTCGCGATCAGCCGCGCGCAGCAGCTCGGGGCCACCGTGGTCACCGCCTCCGACTCCGGCGGCTACGTGCTGGACCCGGACGGCATCGATCTGGACCTGCTCCGCGAGGTCAAGGAGGTCGAGCGCGGCCGGATCTCCGAGTACGCCGAGCGCCGCGGCGGGCGCGCCCGGTTCGTCGCGAAGGGCTCCGTGTGGGACGTGCCGGGCACCGTGGCCCTGCCGTGCGCCACCCAGAACGAGCTGGACGGCTCCCATGCCAAGAAGCTGCTCGGCCACGGCGTGCTCGCCGTGGCGGAGGGCGCCAACATGCCCACCACCGGCGAGGCGGTGCGGCTGTTCCAGGAGGCCGACGTGCTCTTCGCGCCCGGCAAGGCGGCCAACGCCGGCGGCGTGGCCACCTCCGCGCTGGAGATGCAGCAGAACGCCTCCCGGGACTCGTGGACCTTCGAGTACACGGAGGAGCGGCTCGGCCAGATCATGACGTCGATCCACGACACGTGCGCCGAGACCGCCGAGGACTACGGCATGCCCGGCAACTACGTGGCCGGCGCGAACATCGCCGGGTTCACGAAGGTGGCCGGCGCCATGATGGCGCAGGGCCTCATCTGAGCCCCGGCCGGGCCGGGCCCCGCGGGGCCCGGCCCGGCCGCCGAACGCACGTCCGACACGTCCGGACCCGCGATCGCTCCGCGGAGCGGCGCGGAGGTCCTACCCTGGAGACTATGGCAACGCATCGGCAGGTCCTGCAGTGGCTGGAGAACGAGCTGTTCGACGGCCATCTCGTGCTGGGCCAACAACTGCCCTCGGACCGCGACCTCGCGGCCATCCACCGCGTCTCCCGCAACACCATGCGGGAAGCGCTCAAGACCCTGGAGGCCCAGGGCATCGTGCGACTGTTCGACGGTCCACGCAAGTCGATCCTGCCCATGCTGGTGCGGGAGCCCGCGGCCTCCGCCGGCCCGGCGCTGCAGCTGCACATGGCCACCTCCGACTACCCCCTGCGCGACATCGTGCAGACCCGGGTGCTGCTCGAGACGTGGGCCCTGGAGCGCTCGGACCCGGAGCACCCGGCCATGGCCGAGCTGCGGGCGCTGCTCGAGCAGATGGCCCGGGACGACCTGTCGCTCAAGGAGTTCCACCACCTCGAGGTCAGCTTCCACATCGCCCTGTGCAAGACCGCCGGCAACTCGGTGGTCTCGGCCCTGATGTCCTCCCTCCGGGACTCGATCTACGAGTACACGATGGCCCTCGTGGGCCACGTGCCCCTGTGGAGCACCACCTCGGAGCGGCTGCGCGCGGAGCACCACGCCATCTACTCCGCCGTGGCGGCCGGGGACCGCGGGCTCGCGTCCCGGCTGGTGGCCGAGCACATCGAGTACCAGTACCGGGAGGCCGGGGTGGACCCGGACCAGGAGCAGCGCACCCCCGGCCCCGCCCCGGACGCGCCGGCGGAGCTCGTCCCGCCCGGCGCCGCGGGGGAGAGGGCGGAGGCCGCGGGGGAGCAGCCGGAGGCCGCCGGGGACGGGGCCGGCGGCGGGCCCACCCCGGTGCCGCGCAGCGCCTGAGGCGTCCGCCGCCGGGGGCGAATGCAGCAATTCGCCCCCGAGACGGTAGGGTGTCAGTGAACGTTTGCCCGGCCGTCACCGTCCGCAGGCCGGCACCCCGGGTTCCCGCCTGTCGCGCGGAGTTGCCGGGGAACACCACCGAGACATGAAGATGCGAGGGATCCTATGGGTTCAGTGATCAAGAAGCGCCGCAAGCGGATGTCCAAGAAGAAGCACCGCAAGCTGCTCCGCAAGACCCGTCACCAGCGCCGCAACAAGAAGTGACCCTGCGCTGAGCGCGCCCGCGGGGCCGCCGTCCGATCCCGGACGGCGGCCCCGCGGCGTTCCCGGGCCCGGCGACGGCCCCGCGGCGTTCCCGGGCCCGGGCCCGGCGGCCTTCCCGGGCCCGGCGGCGCCCCGTGCGGGCCGTAGCATGACCCCATGACCTCTCCGCAGCCCCCTGTCGTGACCCTCCTCACCCGGCCGGGGTGCCACCTGTGCGAGGCGGCCCGGGCGTCCGTGGGGCGGGTCACCTCCGGGCTGGGCCTGTCCTGGGACGAGGTCGACATCACCACGGACCCCGAGCTGACCCGCCGGTACGCCGAGGAGATCCCCGTGGTGCTCGTCGACGGCGTCCCCCGCGACTTCTGGCAGATCGACGAGCGGCGGCTGGCCCGGCTGCTGCGCGAGCGCCTGCCCGGCTGAGCGGCCCCGCCGTTTTGGGGACGGTGCGCCGCGTCTGGGATCATGGGCGCCATGCCCTCCTCCACGGTCCATCTGCTGCGCCACGGCCAGGTCCTCAACCCGGACCGCCTCGTCTACGGGCGGATGCCCGGCTACGGTCTCACCGAGCTCGGGGCGCGGATGGCGGAGGCCGCGGCCGCGGAGTTCGCCCGGCGCGTGAACAGCGGCTCGCGCATCGTCCACCTCGTCTCCTCCCCCCTGCAGCGGGCCCGGGAGACCGCCGCGCCCGTGGCCCGGGAACTGCACCTGCCGGTGCACCTGGACGAGCGGATCATCGAGGCCCCCAACCACTTCGAGGGCCTGCACGTGGACGTCCCGGAGCTGCTCAAGCCCCGGCACTGGGCGCACCTGCGCAACCCCCTGGGCCCCTCGTGGGGTGAGCCCTACCGGCTCCAGGTGGCGCGCATGGCGGAGGCCGTGCTGGACGCCGGGCGCACCGCCGTGGAGCTCGGCGGTGACGGCGCCGAGGCCGTGCTGGTGTCCCACCAGCTGCCGATCTGGCTCGCCCGGCGCTCCGCCGAGGGGCGCCCCCTGCCCCACGACCCCCGGCGGCGGCAGTGCAACCTCGCCTCCATCACCTCGCTGGTCTTCGACGACCTCGACGCCGGGCGCCCGCCCCGGACGCGCTACAGCGAACCGGCCGCCGACCTCTACTCAGGGGTCAACCAGCTTCCCGGTTCATAATGGCCGGGCCCCGCCGCCCCTCCCCGTCCCGTCCAGAGCACCAGGTGATCCGCCCGTGACCTCCCGCCCCGCGTCCGCCCCCCGCCCGTCCCGCCGCCGCGTGCTCTCGCTCGCGGGCCTCGGCGTCCTCGGGATCGCCCTCGCCGGGTGCACCGAGGAGGACTCCCTGGCCCAGCAGGCGAACTCCGGGGACCGGAAGGGCTACATCGCGGGGGACGGCACGGTCTCCGAGTACCCGCCCGCCGAGCGCGGGGAGCCGGTGCAGTTCTCCGGCACCCTGTTCGACGGCACGAGCCTCTCCGCCGAGGACCTGCGCGGGCGGCCCGCCCTGCTCAACTTCTGGTACGCCGGGTGCGCCCCGTGCCGGGTCGAGGCCCCGGACCTGCGCGAGCTCGCCGAGCGGTTCGAGGGGCAGGCCGCCTTCTACGGCGTGAACCTGCGCGACGAGCAGGCCACCGCCCGGGCCTTCGAGCGCACCTTCGAGATCCCCTACCCGTCCTTCGAGGACAAGGACGGCGGAGTGCTCATGGCGCTGAGCGCCTACGTGCCGCCCCAGGCCGTGCCGACCACGCTGGTGCTCGACGCCCAGGGAAGGGTGGCCGCCCGCATCCTCGGCATCGCCGACCGGTCCGTGCTCGAGACCCTCCTCGAGGACACGGTGGCCGAAGCGGCATGACGGCAGGCAACCCCTTCGCCGAGATCGTCCTGGACGGCTCCCTGCTCGTCGCCCTGCCCGTGGCCCTGCTCGCGGGCCTCGTCTCCTTCGCCTCCCCCTGCGTGCTGCCCCTCGTGCCCGGCTACCTCGGCTACGTCACCGGCCTGACCGGCGCGGACCTGCAGGAGCAGCGGCGCGGGCGCGTGCTCGCGGGGATCACGCTGTTCGTCCTCGGCTTCTCCGCGGTGTTCCTGCTGATGTCCGTGCTGCTGGCCCAGCTGGGCGCCTACGCCTGGTTCCTGGGGCAGAACTGGATCACCGTGGCCCTCGGCGTCCTCGTGGTGCTCATGGGCATCGTGTTCCTCGGCGGGGTCTCCTTCTTCCAGCGGGACCGCAAGATCGAGCGCCGCCCGCCCCCCGGTCTCTGGGGCGCCCCCCTGCTGGGCGTCACGTTCGGACTCGGCTGGGCGCCGTGCATCGGCCCCACCTTCGCGGCGGTGCAGGCGCTGGTCTACGTGGACGGCGCCTCGACCGGGAAGGCGGCCGTCCTCACGGTGGCCTACTGCCTGGGGCTGGGCGTGCCGTTCCTCGTCCTGGCCATGGCCCTGCGCCGGGGCATGGGCGCCATGGGCTTCTTCCGCCGGCACCGGCTCGGCATCCAGCGCGCCGGCGGGGCTCTGCTGGTGCTCGTCGGCCTGCTCATGGTCACGGGCGCGTGGACCGCGTTCGTCTCCTGGGTGCAGGCCGAGCTCGTCACCGACTGGGTGATGCCGATCTGAGCGCCGCCGACCCCCGAGCCCGCACCGCCAGCAGAAAGGCCGGCATGAGCACCGCAGCGACCCCGACGTCGGACCCCTCGTCCCCGGACCCCTCGGGGCGGCCGGGACCGGACGCGGAGCTGCCCGCCCTCGGGCCCCGCGGCATGGCCCGGTGGGCCTGGACGCAGCTGACCAAGATGAACACCGCCCTGTTCCTGCTGCTGCTCCTGGCGATCGCCGCCGTGCCGGGCTCGATCTTCCCGCAGCGGATCCAGGACCCCGCGGCCGTCCAGGACTACCTCGACACCAACCCCGTCCTGGGGGAGTGGCTGGACCGGTTCCAGCTCTTCGACGTCTTCTCCTCGGCGTGGTTCTCCGCGATCTACATCCTGCTGTTCGTCTCCCTGGTGGGGTGCGTCCTCCCGCGCGCGGCCAAGCACTGGCAGGCGTGGCGGGCCGAGCCCCCGCGCACCCCGCGGCGGCTCGAGCGGCTGCCCGAGCACCGCTCCCTGCTCCTCGGCGGGCGCGACGGCGCCGCGGCGCCGGCCCCGGACGAGGTGGTGGCCGACGCCGCCCGGCTGCTGCGCCGGCGGGGCTACCGGGTGGCGGTGCGGGACGCCGGGACCGCGGCGCCGTCGGTGGCCGCCGAGCGCGGGATGTGGAAGGAGGTCGGCAACGTCGTCTTCCACCTGGCGCTGCTGGGCGTGCTGGTGTCCGTGGCCGTGGGCTCCCTCTTCGGCTACAAGGGCCAGCGGGTGGTCGTGGAGGGCGAGTCCTTCGTCAACACCCTCATCGGCTACGACTCCTTCACCCCCGGCACCAACTTCGACGCCGACTGGCTCGACCCGTTCTCGGTGCGGCTCGACAGCTTCGAGGCCGAGTTCAACCGGGACACCACCGACCCGCGCAGCTACGGGGCGCCCCTGGACTTCACCGCGGAGGTCACGGTGCGGGACGCGCCCGGCGCCGAGCCGCGGCAGGAGGTCCTGAAGGTGAACCAGCCCCTGAACGTGGACGGCGTGAAGAGCTACCTCGTGGGCAACGGCTACGCCCCCGTGATCCGGGTGACCGACGGCAACGGGGACGTCGCCTTCGAGGGGCCGGTCGTGACCGTGCCCTCCGACGGCGTCTACACGTCCTCGCTCGTGCTCAAGGTGCCGGACGCCCGTCCCGACCAGCTGGGCTTCGTGGGGCTGCTGCTGCCCACCGCCGTGGGCGGGGACGGCGAGATGCCCCGCTCGGTGGACCCGGGCCTGGCCAACCCCCGGCTGATCCTCTCCGCCTACCACGGCGATCTCGGCCTGGACAGCGGGCAGCCCCAGAACGTGTACGTGCTCGACGTCGAGCAGCTCACCGAGCTCAACGCCATGACCAGTGAGAACGGCGCCATCACCCTGGACGCCGCGAACCCGGTGTACGAGCTGCCCGAGGGCAAGGGCACGGTGGAGTTCCTGGACGTGAAGCGCTACGTGGGTCTCGACATCCACTACGACCCCGGCAAGACGGGCGCGTTCGTGTCCTTCGTGGCGGCGTTCACCGGCCTGCTCATGTCCCTGTTCATCTCCCGCCGCCGCGTCTGGGTGCGCGCGGCGGAGACCGCCGACGAGGACGGCCGGCCGTGCACGGTGCTCGAGTACGGGCTGCTCGCCCGCGGCGAGGACCCCCGGCTCGGCACCGAGGCCGAGCGGCTGGACCGGCTGTGGACCGAGCAGTGGCAGGACGCCGGGGTGCGGGACACCGACCGGACGACCACGACGACGAGCGCGACGACCGGCACGACCGGCACGACGACGAGCGCGACGACCGCGGCCGCGGTCGACGCGGTGCGGGCCGGCGGCCGCCCGGGCACCGGGCCCGGCGCCGCGACCGGCAACGAGTGAGAGGATGGGCGGCATGACCGTCAACGAGACCCTGGGCGCCTGGAGCCAGCTGTTCATGCTGCTCGCCGCCATGACCTACCTGGTGGCCTTCGTGGCCTTCGCCTGGGACGTGGCGTCCCACTCCCGGACGCTGCGCGCGGCCGGTGCGGACGGGGAGCGGGAGCTCGTCGGGGCCGGTGCGGCGGCGGCCTCCCGGCAGGCCGCCGAGCCCGCCGACGCCCGGGCGGGCCACGGTGCGGGCCACCGCGGCCGCGGCTACCGCACGAGCGCCCGTTCCGCCCTGGCCGGGCACGTGGCGGACGAGCAGATGCGCTACACCGGTGAGCGCCGCCCGGCGGCCCGCGTGGCCGTGGCCGTCATGGTCCTGGGCTTCGCGGTGCACCTCGCCGCCGTGCTCAGCCGGGCGTTCGCGGCCGGCCGGGTGCCGTGGGGCAACATGTACGAGTTCTGCACCACGGGCGCCCTCGTCGTCGCCGGCGTGTACCTGCTGTCGCTGCTGGCGCGGGACCTGCGCTTCGTGGGCTCCCTGGTGTCCGGGCTCGTGGTGATCATGCTGTGCGCGGCGACCATCGGCTTCCCCACCCCGGTGGGTCCGCTGCAGCCCGCGCTGCAGTCCTGGTGGCTGGTGATCCACGTGTCCATCGCGGTGGCCGCCTCCGGGATCTTCACCATCACGTTCGCGATGGCCGTGCTGCAGCTGGCGCAGGACCGCCGCGAGCGGGCGATCCTCTCCGGCGACCGGCCCGGGGCGGGCTTCCTCGCCATGGTCCCGTCCTCCCAGGCGCTCGAGAACCTGTCCTTCCGGCTCAACGCGGTCGGCTTCGCGTTCTGGACCTTCACCCTGGCCGCCGGGGCGATCTGGGCCGAGCAGGCCTGGGGCCGCTACTGGGGCTGGGACACCAAGGAGGTCTGGACCTTCGTGATCTGGGTGGTCTACGCCGCCTACATGCACGCCCGCGCCACCCGGGGATGGACCGGCAAC
Source organism: Kocuria oxytropis (assembly GCF_040981195.1). Taxonomy (NCBI): domain Bacteria; kingdom Bacillati; phylum Actinomycetota; class Actinomycetes; order Micrococcales; family Micrococcaceae; genus Kocuria; species Kocuria oxytropis. Next base: position 83,402 of record NZ_JAVFXA010000005.1, read on the forward strand.
CGGTCGGCGTGGCTGTCGATCGTCGGCTACCTCTGCGTCGTCTTCAACTTCACCGTGGTCAACACGGTCTTCCCCGGCCTGCACTCCTACTCCGGGGTCTGATCCCAGATACTGGCCCCGGTCCCGGCCCCCGGAGCAGGAGCACGGACCGGGAACGGGTCCCGGAGCGGCGAACGGCCCGCACCGTCACGGTGCGGGCCGTTCGCCGTCCCCGCCGCGGGCGGGGACGGTGGCGGGGTCAGGAGTGCGGGGGCCTGCTGCCGGGGGAACCGTCCGTGGGGCCGTCCGAGCGACCGGCGGAGGAGCCGCCGGAGGGTCCCTCGTCGGGGCGCTCGCCGGGGCCGTCCTCCGGCCGGGTGTCCCCGTCCGGTCCGGTCCCGCCGTTGCGCCGCAGCTCCTCCTCCCACTGCCGCAGCTTCTCCGCCTTCTCCTGCTGCCGGCGGCGCTCCTCGAGGTTGCGCAGGAACTGGGGGTCGTCGTCCGGGCCCCTGCCGCGCACCGGCCGGGAGGACTCGGCGGTGCCCTTAGGGCGCCCGAGGAACAGCCACAGGAGGGCGCCGACGAGCGGCAGGAGGAGGATCACCGCGATCCAGCCGCCCTTGCGGAGGCCCCGCATGTCCGCGCTGTCGGTCCGGGCGCACTCGATGAGGGAGTAGACGATGACGCCCACCGCCAGTGCGGCCGCGCCGATGATGAGAATGGCTCTGCCCATGCCGACAATCGTAGGGGAGTTGCCTGGGCGCCACCTCAGCGCCCGGGGAGTTCTTCCAGGTGGCCCCGGTAGACTGGGGGCGTGAACTTCCTGAAGTACTCCCTGCTCCGGTTCGCGCTGCTCGTGCTGGCCTTCCTGCTCTGCCTGTGGCTGGGCGTGGGCCTGGTCCTGTCCGGGGTGGCCGCCGTGGCGATCTCCTTCGCGGTGTCCTACCTCTTCTTCCCGCGCCTGCACGCCGCGGCGGGGGAGGAGTTCCACCGGTGGTTCGCCCGGGCCCCGAAGCCGCGCAACCGGGTGGCGCTCGAGGACCAGGAGGTCGAGGACGCCTACGTGGACCGGCGCCTGCGCGAGGACGGCCGCGAGGTCTGAGTCCCCGGCCGCGGAGCCCTCGGGCCGCGGCTCAGGCCCACTGCCGCAGCAGCACCGCGAGCAGGAAGAGCACCGCCCAGCCCACGTTGAGCACCCCGCACTGCCGGAGCACCGGGATGAGCCGGCGCCGGTCCTGGACGCGCAGCACCGTGGCCACCGGCGCCCACGCCGCCGGCAGGAGCAGCAGCACCAGGAGCATCCACGGGTTGTGGGGCACCAGGAACAGCACCAGCGCGAACGCCACCGCGATCTCGGCGGTGAAGACCACCCGTGCCAGCGGGTCGCCCAGCCGCACGGCCAGCGTCCGCTTGCCGACCTCCCGGTCCCCGGGCAGGTCCCGGATGTTGTTGGCCATCAGCAGCGCGGTGGCGATCAGCCCGGTGGACAGGGACGCCACCAGCGCCTCGAGGTTGAGGGTCCCGGCCTGGGTGAGCGTGGTGCCGAGCACGGCCACGAGCCCGAAGTAGACGAACACGAAGACGTCCCCGAGCCCGCGGTAGCCGTACGGGCTCCGCCCGCCGGTGTAGCCCCACGCGGCGAGCACGGCCGAGAGACCCACCGGGACGAACCACCACTGCCGGCTGAGCACCACGAGCAGCGCGCCGGCGAGCGCGGCGAGTCCGAAGCACAGCAGCGCGGCCGCCTTCACGCGCCCCGGTGCGGCGGCCCCGGACCCGGTCAGGCGCAGAGGGCCCACCCGGTCGTCGTCGGTGCCGCGGATGCCGTCGGAGTAGTCGTTGGCGTAGTTCACGCCGACCTGCAGCAGGAGGGCCACCAGCAGGGCCAGCAGCGCCCGGACGGGCTCGAAGGAGTGCAGGGCCTGGGCCGCGGCGGAGCCGGCCACCACGGGGGCGAGGGCCATCGGCAGCGTCCGGAGCCGGGCTCCCTCGATCCACTGGGCTGGCGTGGCCACGGGCTACCTCCGTCGGGGACGACCCGCGCGGGTGCGCGGTGCGGGATGCGGGCCACGGCAGGGGTCCGGGGCCGCGGACCATTCTGCCACGGTCCCCCGTGCGGCCCCGGTCCGGCCCGGGCCCTACGGCCCGCACCGCCGCGGGGCGACGGGCGCCCGGGGAGGCCGCGGAGGCCGGGGAGGCCGGGGCCGCCTCAGCGGAGCAGCGCCGCGACCGCGGCGCGGTCCGGCTTCCCGGTGGGCAGCAGGGGCAGCTCGTCCGGCCAGGCCCAGCGCCGGGGCACCGCGGCGGCGCCGTGCCGGGCGCGCACCGCGTGCTCCAGCTCGGCGCGCAGCTCCTCCCGGTCCGTGCCGGGGGCCGCGACCACTGCTGCCCCCACCGCCTGCCCCCACTCGGGGTCCGGCACGCCCAGCACCAGGGCCTGGCGCACCGCGGGGTGCTCCGTCAGCACCGCGGTCACCAGCCCCGCGGCGACCTTGACCCCGCCCGTGTTCACGACGTCGTCGATCCGCCCGTGCACCGTCAGCACGCCCTCGGGGGAGAGCTCGCCGAGGTCGTCCGTGCGGTACCAGCGCGTGCCGGCGGCCTCCCGGAAGTGCCGCGCCGTCTGCTCGGGGTCCCCCGCGTAGCCGGCCGCGACGACGTCCCCGCCGAGCCAGATCCGGCCCGCCCCGGCCGGGCCGGGCTCCCCGGCGGACGCCGCGTCGTCGCCGGGTCCTGCGCTCCCGACGTGCACGGAGACCCCGTCCAGGGGCACGCCGTCGTAGACGCAGCCCCCGCACGTCTCCGACATCCCGTAGGTCGACACGATCCGGACGTCGGCGGCCCGGGCGGCCTCGAGCAGCCGCGGGGGAGCGGCCGAGCCGCCGAGCAGGATCGCGGCGAAGCTCTTCAGGGCGGCCACCGCGTCCCCGTTGCGCGTCCCGGACGCCGGCTCGAGGATCCGCTGCAGCTGGGTGGGCACGAGCGAGGTGTAGCGCACCGGGTCGTCGAGCTCCGCGGCCGCCGCCGCGAAGGACTCCGGGGTGAACCGGGCCGCCGGGTCGAGGACCACGGGCTCGGTCCCGGCGTAGAGGGAGCGCACGAGCACCTGCACCCCGGCCACGTAGTGGACGGGCAGGGCCAGCAGCCACTGGCCCACCCCGCCGGTGCGCCGCGCGGTGGCCATCGAGGACGCCGCGAGCGCGTCCCGGGTGAGGACCGTGCGCTTGGCGCGGCCGGTGGACCCTGACGTGCGCACGACGACGGCCGGGCCCGCCCGGCCGAGGGCACGGGTCAGCGGGGGCAGCAGGCGCAGCGGGTCGCCGGCCACGGGACCGTCGAGGACCACGGCGTCCCCGGGGACGATCGGATCGGCCATGGCGGCCCTCCTCCTCGCGCCGCCGTCCGGGCCCGGACGGCGTGCTGTCTAGAAGTAGTAGGGGAAGCCGGACCAGTCCGGGTCCCGCTTGCCCAGGAACGCGTCCCGGCCCTCGACGGCCTCGTCGGTCATGTACGCCAGGCGGGTCGCCTCGCCCGCGAAGACCTGCTGGCCGACCAGCCCGTCGTCGGGCAGGTTGAACGCGAACTTCAGCATCCGGATCGCCTGCGGGGACTGGGCGGCCACGTCCCGGGCGGCGGCGACCGCCGCGTGCTCGAGCTCGGCGTGCGGGACCACCTCGTTGACCGCGCCCATCTCGTGCATCCGCTGCGCGTCGTACTCCCGGGCCAGGAAGAAGATCTCGCGGGCCGCCTTCTGCCCCACCTGCCGGGCGAGCAGGGCGGAGCCGTAGCCGGCGTCGAAGGAGCCCACGGTGGCGTCCGTCTGCTTGAACCGCCCGTGCTCCCGGGAGGCGATCGTGAGGTCGCAGACCACGTGCAGGGAGTGCCCGCCGCCGGCGGCCCAGCCGGGCACCGCCGCGATGACGACCTTGGGCATGGTGCGGATCAGCCGCTGCACCTCGAGGATGTGCAGCCGCCCGGCCCGGGCCGGGTCGATGCTCTCCGCGGTCTCGCCCCCGGCGTAGCGGTAGCCGTCGCGGCCCCGGATGCGCTGGTCCCCGCCGGAGCAGAAGGCCCAGCCGCCGTCCCGGGGGGAGGGCCCGTTGCCGGTGAGGACCACGGCGCCCACGTCGGAGCTCATCCGCGCGTGGTCGAGGGCCCGGTAGAGCTCGTCGACCGTGCCCGGGCGGAAGGCGTTGCGCACCTCCGGGCGGTCGAAGGCGATCCGCACCCACGGCAGGTCCCGGAGGACCGCCCCGTCCGGGCCGCGCTCCACGCCGCGGTGGTAGGTGAGGTCCTGCAGGTCCTGGAAGCCCTCGACCGTCCGCCACTGCGCGGGGTCGAAGAGCTCCGAGACCTGCTCGGGGAGGTCGCTGCTGGCGGGGGTCCGGGTCGCGTCGGTCACGGGTCCGAGTCTACGGGGCCTGCTCCGCGGGTCCCGAGCCGCGTGTCCCCGGACCGTCCGGAGAGGTGCCGCGGTGGGCGGCCGACGCGGGGCCGCGGCCGGCACGGGCGGTCACGGCCGGCGCCCCGTGCTGTCCGCGCCCCCGGTCTCCGCCAGCAGCGCACGGACCTCGTCGGCGGACCCGCACGCCAGGGCCCGCCGCGCGAGGTCCCGCGCGCCGGCCAGCGTCACCGTCCGCAGCCGCGCCTTGACGAGGGCCACCCGGTCGGGCACCACGCTGAGCTCCTGGACGCCCAGCCCGGCGAGCAGCACCGCCGCGGCGGGGTCGCCGGCGAGGTCCCCGCACACGGCGACGCGCGTGCCCCCGGGCACCTCGGCGCACACCCGGGCCACCAGCCCGAGCACCGCGGGGTGCCGGGCGTCCGCCAGCGCGGAGACCGCGGTGTTGCCCCGTTCGGCCGCCATCGTGTACTGCGCGAGGTCGTTGGTGCCGATGCTCACGAAGTCGAGCCCGTGGGCGACGCGGCGGACGGCCAGGGCCGCGGCGGGGACCTCGACCATCACGCCGACCTCCATCCCCGCCGGACGGCCGCCGGCCGCCCCGGCGGCCTCGTCGAGCCGCTCCAGCGCCCAGGCCACCTCCTCGGCGGTGCTGACCATGGGGAACATGACGTGCACCGGGTGGTCCCGGGCCACCCGGCAGACCGCGGTCAGCTGGTCGCGGAGCACCTCCGGTGCCCGCCGCAGGAGCCGGAGCCCGCGCTCGCCGAGGAACGGGTTCGCCTCGGCGGGCGCCGGCAGGAAGGCCAGCGGCTTGTCGCCGCCGACGTCCCAGGTGCGGATCGTCACCGGCCGCCCCGCGAACGCCTCGGCGATCCCGGCGAACGCGGCCGCCTGCGCCTCGACCGACGGGGCCTCGTCCAGGTGGCCGAACAGGACCTCGGTGCGCAGCAGTCCGCACCCCTGCGCGCCGGACGCGACCGCCCGGCCGGCGTCGGCGGGCGTCGTGACGTTGGCGAGCACCGGCACCGGGTGGCCGTCCGCGGTCGCTCCCGGGGCGCGGGCCGTGGCCAGGGCGCGCTCGGCCTCGGCGGCCCGGGCGTCCGACAGCTCGCGCAGGCGGCGCCGGGTGTCCTCGTCGGGGTCGACGACGAACCGCCGGTCCCGGGCGTCGAAGCCCAGCACGGCGCCGGGTGCCACCCCCGCCGCGGCCGGACCGGCGTCGTGGTACACCGGGATGCCCCGGGAGCGGGCGACGAGGACGCCGTGCCCGGTGTCCCCGCCGGCCAGCGTGACGACGCCCGCGACCCGCTCCGGGTCCAGCGTCGCCGCCGTCGCGGCGTCGAGCTCCCGCACGACGAGGACCACGGGCGGACCGTCCGCCGGAACCGTGCCGTCGGGGGCGCCGGTGCCGGCCAGCGCGGCGAGCACCCGCCGCCGCACGCCGCGGACGTCCTCGGCGCGCGCCCGCAGGTAGGGGTCGTCCATCGCCTCGAGCTCGCCGCCCAGCGCGGCGAGCCGGTCGCCCCACGCCGTGGGCGCGGGGGCACCGGCGGCGATGTCGGCGGCCACGGCGCCGGTCAGCTCGGGGTCCGCCAGCAGGGCCTCGTGGGCCTCGAGGACGGCCCCCGCCGGGCCGGTGCCTCCGGCGGCGGACCGCCGCAGCGCGGCCAGCTCGGCGAGCGCGCGGTCGACCGCCGCGTCCGCGCGCCGCTGCTCCGCGTCCGGGCCGCCCGGCCGGTAGCCGGAGAGGTCGACGGCGCCGCCCTGCACCACCGCCGGGCCGAGGGCCACGTCGGTGCCCGCTCCGACGGCGGGCGGAGCGGTCACGGCCCCCGGTCCGGGTGCTGGGGGCGGCGCCGGCGCGGGCGGCCGGTCGCCCCAGGAGTCCGCCGCGAGCGCTCGCACCGCCTCGGTCAACGACGCGGCACCGGGCCCGGACGCCTCGAAGCGCAGCCGGTCGCCCTGCCGGACGGCGAGCGTGACCAGCCCGGACAGGCTGCGGGCGTCGACCGGACCGCGGCCCGTGCGCAGGTTCGTGACCGCCGCGGCCGCGTCGGCGGCCCGCACGAGCCCGACCAGCCGGGCGGCCGGGCGGGCGTGCAGGCCGTGCGGGGTATCCACGGGCAGCTCGGCGACGACCTCGGGCGCCGCGGGCGGTGCCGTCGTCGCGGCCGCCGGCGGGTCCGGGGCCCCGTCCAGGTGGTCCTGCTTGGCGGCCAGGCCGCGGCCGGCCTCCTCGAGCACCGACTCCAGCGGCGCGCCGGTCGCCGCCGTCACCACCGCGGCGACCAGCCCCTCGACGAGCGGAGCGGGGGACAGGCGCACCCGCGCGGCGACGTCGGGGGCCACGAACTCCAGGGCCATCTCCGCGCTGAGCACGGCGCTGCCGAGGTCGAGCAGCACCAGCACGCCGTCCGGCGAGTCGACGGCGGTGACGGCGTCGGCGACGGCGGCCGCGTCCGTGCCGAACCCGCCGCCGGCGCCCGCCGCCAGGGCGATCGGCGGGCGCTCGTCGACCATCTCGCAGGCCAGCTCGACGGCCGCCTCGGCCAGCGCGCGGCTGTGCGAGACGACGACGATGCCGATCACGGCAGGCTGTCGGCGGCGGAGCGCAGCAGCAGCGCCGTGCTGGTGGCGCCCGGGTCCTGGTGGCCGGCGCTGCGCGGGCCCAGGTAGCTGGCCCGGCCCTTGCGCGCCACGAGCGGGATCGTCGCGGCGCAGCCCTCCTCCGCCGCGCCGGCCGCCGCGGACAGCGCCTCGGCCAGGCCGGCGCCCCCGGCCACCGCCGCGTCGTAGGCGTCGATCGCCGGCGCCAGGGCGTCCACCATCGTCTTGTCGCCCGGCTGGGCCCTGCCGCGGGCGAGCACACCCTCCAGCCCGGCCCGCAGGGCCCTGCCCAGCGCGGCGGCGTCGAGGTCCTGGTCGCCGCCCAGCCCGCCGCCGGCCCGCAGGAAGAACGTGCCGTACAGCGGGCCGCTGGCCCCGCCGACGGTGCTGACCAGGGTCATCCCGGCCTTCTTCAGCATCGCGTCGGCGGCACCGGCGTCGCCCGCGTCGAGGGCGCCGACGACCGCCCGCATGCCCCGGTCCATGTTGCTGCCGTGGTCGGCGTCGCCGATGGCGGAGTCGAGCTCGGTGAGCTCCGCGGCGTGCTCGTGGACGACGTCCGCGAACCTCCGCAGCCAGCGTTCGAGACCCTCGGCGGTGACCTCGGCCATCACATGCCCCAGCGCAGCCCGGGCGTGCTGACCGGGGCGTCCCACAGGCGCAGCATCTCGTCGTCGGCGCGCAGCAGGGTCAGGGAGCAACCGGCCATCTCCAGCGAGGTGATGTAGTTGCCGACCAGGCTGCGGGCGACCGGGATGCCCGCCTTCTGCAGCAGCTGCTGGACCTCGGAGTACATGATGTACAGCTCGATCAGCGGCGTGCCGCCCATGCCGTTGAGCAACGCGATCACCGGGGCGCCGCCGGCCGCGGGCAGGTCGGCGAGGACCGGCTCGGCGAGCACGGCCGCGAGCTCCCGCGCGGGGGCGATCGGACGCCGCTCGCGCCCGGGCTCGCCGTGGATGCCGATGCCGACCTCGATCTCGTTCTCGTCCAGCTCGAACGTCGGCCTGCCCGCGGCCGGCACCGTGCACGAGGTCAGCGCCATGCCCATGCTGCGCCCCTGCCCGTCGACCCGCCGCGCGATGTCGGCGACCTCGGCGAGCGGACGGCCCTCCTCGGCGGCCGCACCGGCGATCTTCTCCAGCAGCACGGTGACCCCCACGCCGCGGCGCCCGGCGGTGTACAGGCTGTCCTGCACGGCGACGTCGTCGTCGGTGACGACCTGGACCACCTCGACACCGTTCTCGGCGGCGAGCTCGGCGGCCATCTCGAAGTTCATGACGTCGCCGGTGTAGTTCTTCACGATGTGCAGGACACCGGCGCCGCCGTCCACGCCGAGGGTCGCGGCGAGCACCTGGTCCGGCACCGGGGAGGTGAACACCTCGCCGGCGCAGGCGGCGTCCAGCATGCCCGGGCCCACGAAGCCGCCGTGCATCGGCTCGTGCCCGGAGCCGCCGCCGGAGACGAGGCCGACCTTGCCGCGCCGGGGTGCCTCGGCGCGGAAGACGACGCGGTGGGAGTGGTCGACGCGCAGGCGGTCCCCGTGCGCCGCCTGCATGCCGAGCAGCGCTTCCCGGACGACGTCGGCCGGGTCGTTGATGAGCTTCTTCATGCCTCCTATCCGACCACTCCGCCGGTGGTCCGGACAACAGTTCCGGGCGACTGTGGGCCATTGAGTCCTCGGCGCGCCGGCGGCGGACGTCCCGCCGGGGGCCGGAACCGCGCCCCGGCGCCCGGGGAGCGCTCCCCCGACGCCGCGCTGTGCTCCTGTGGTGTCCCCCTGCTGCGGCCGAGACCCTAAGCTCGGAGGATGGCTGACTTCCGGACGAGCACCCTGCACACCACCCCCGTGGGGGACAGCGGCGACCGCGTCGTGTTCCTGCACGGCCTGTTCGGCCGGGGCAAGAACTTCACCAGGATCGCCAAGGACCTCCAGCCGGACTACCGGAGCCTGCTGGTGGACCTGCCCAACCACGGCCGGTCCGCGTGGACGGAGCGAGTGGACTACGAGCAGATGGCGGACTCCGTGGCCGAGACCCTGCGGACGGACTTCGCGGCGGAGGGCCCCGTGGCCGTCGTGGGCCACTCCCTCGGGGGCAAGGTGGCCATGGTGCTGGCCCTGCGGCACCCGGACCTCGTCTCCCGGCTCGTGGTGGTGGACATCGCCCCCGCGCGCTCCGGCGGCGGCGAGGGCGAGTTCGCGCACCTGCTGGACAGCCTCGCGGCCGTGGACCTGTCGGCCGTCGAGCGCCGCTCGGACGCGGACGCGGCGCTGCGGGAGCCCATCCCGTGGGACACCACCCGGAGCTTCCTGCTGCAGAACCTGCGCAGCGGCCCGGACGGGCTCTCCTGGGAGCCGAACCTCGAGCTGCTGCGCTCCAGCCTGGACGCCATCGGCGGCTTCCCCGACACCGGGGACGCCGTCTACGAGGGCCCGGTGCTCTGGGTGGCCGGAGGGCGCTCGGACTACGTGCGCGACGAGCACGGGCCGCTCATGCGCGACCTGTTCCCCCGCACGCACCGGGTGACGATCCGGGAGGCCGGGCACTGGGTCCACTCCCAGGAGCCGGAGAAGTTCGCGGAGGTGCTGCGCGGGTTCCTGGCCCACACCGGGCCCTGACCGCACTCCCCGTCCGGGGCACGGCGGCCCCGGACGGGTGGCCTGCGCCCGCCCTCCACCGGGGTCGCGGTTCCTGCGGCGGTGGGAGACTGGGAGCATGAGCTCCGTCCCCTTCGACCTCGCCCGGATCGGCGCCGGCCTGCCGGTCGCCGGGGTGCTCGCCGACCTCCGCGCGGCGCTGGCCGGCGGGGCGGCGGTGGTGCAGGCCCCGCCCGGCACCGGCAAGACCACGCTGGTGCCCCCGCTGGTCGCGGACCTGCTCCACGAGCGCGCCGCCGGGTCCGCCCCCGGCCGGGTGGTCGTCACTCAGCCCCGCCGCGTCGCCGCCCGCTCCGCGGCCCGCCGGCTGGCGCACCTGGCCGGCACGCGGGTGGGGGAGCTCGTCGGCCACACGGTGCGCGGGGACCGGCGGGCCGGTCCGCGCACGCTCGTCGAGTTCGTCACCCCCGGTGTGCTCCTGCGCCGGCTGCTGCAGGACCCCGGGCTGCCCGGCACGGGCGCCGTGGTCCTCGACGAGGTCCACGAGCGCGGCCTCGAGTCGGACCTGCTCGTCGGCCTGCTGGCCGAGGTCCGCCAGCTGCGCGAGGACCTGGTGCTCGTCGCGATGTCCGCGACGCTCGACGCCCCGCGCTTCGCCGGTCTGCTGGGCGAGGACGCCCCGGCCCCGGTGGTGGAGCGCCCGGCCGTCCTGCACCCGCTCACCCTCCGCTGGGCGCCGGCGGCCGGCCGGCGCACCGACGAGCGCGGGGTCACCCGCGCGTTCCTCGACCACGTGGCCCGGACGGCGGCCGAGGCGCACGCCCAGGCCCTGGGCCGGGACGGCACCACGGACGCGCTCGTCTTCGTCCCCGGGGCGTGGGAGGTCGCCCAGGTCGCCCGTCGGCTCCGGGAGGGCTCCCGCGGGACCGAGGTGCTCGAGCTGCACGGCCGGGCCGGAGCCGCCGAGCAGGACCGGGCGACCTCCGGGCGCGGGCCGGGGGACCCGCCCCGCGTGGTCGTCTCCACGTCCCTGGCCGAGTCCTCCCTGACGGTGCCGGGGGTGCGCCTCGTGGTCGACTCCGGGCTCTCCCGGGAGCCCCGGCGGGACGCCGGGCGCGGCATGACCGGCCTGGTCACGGTCGCGGCCTCCCGGGCGTCGGCCGAGCAGCGGGCGGGCCGCGCCGCCCGGCTCGGGCCCGGGGAGGTGGTGCGCTGCTACGACGAGCGCACCTGGGCCGCGATGCCGCCCCACCCGACCCCCGAGGTCGCCGCCGCCGACCTCACGGGCGCGGCCCTGCTGCTGGCCTGCTGGGGCGCCCCCGGCGGACGGGGTCTGGCGCTGCCGGACCCGCTGCCCGGACCGGCCCTGGCCGACGCGCTCGCCGTGTTGCGCGGGCTCGGCGCCCTCGGCGACGACGGCCGGGCCACCGCCACCGGCCGGCTGCTCGCGGCGGTGCCCGTGGACCCCCGGCTGGCCCGCGGCCTGCTGGACGGCGCCCGGGCCGTGGGCGCCCGGGCGGCGGCCGAGGTCGTCGCGATGGTCTCGGACGACCACCGCCCGCCCGGCGGGGACCTGGCCCGCCTGCTGGCCGAGCTGCGCTCCGGGCGGGCCCCGGACTCCCGCCGGTGGGCGGAGGAGGCCCGCCGCCTGGAGCGGGTCGCCGCGGACACGCCGGCCCCCGGCCCGGCCGCTCCGCCGGGTCCGCCGGCGCCCGGGGACGTCCCGGCCGGGCTCGTCGCCGGGGCCGTCGTGGCGCTCGCCCTGCCGGAGCGGGTCGCCCGGAAGGTGGGGGACTCGTACCTGCTCGCCTCGGGGACCCGCGCGGGCCTGGCGCCCGGGAGCGGCCTCGCGGGTTACGAGTGGCTCGCCGTCGCCGACGTCACCCGGGGAGCCGGCCAGGCCGCCGCCGGGACCGGGGCGGTGGTGCGCGCGGCGGCCGCCCTCGACCGTCCCCTCGCCGAGCGCTGCGCCGAGCACCTGCTCACCGACGAGGTCCGCACGCGGTTCGAGAACGGGCGGGCGAGCGCCCGCCGGGTCCGCGCCCTCGGGGCGATCGAGCTGTCCTCCACGCCGGTCCGGCCCGCCCCCGACGCGGCCCGGCAGGCCCTGCGCGCCGCCCTGGCCGAGCAGGGCCTGGGGCTGCTCGGCTGGTCGGACGGCGCCGACCGGCTCCGCCGCCGGCTCGCCCTGCTCCACCACCGGCTCGGGGAGCCGTGGCCCGACGTGGCCGACGCCGCGCTGCTCGGCCGGCTCGACGAGTGGCTCGCCCCCGAGCTCGACGCCCTCGCCGGCGGCGGCCGGACCGATCTCGCCGCGCCCCTGCGGCGGCTGCTCCCGTGGCCGGAGGCCGCCCGCCTCGACGAGCTCGCGCCCGAGCGGCTGACCGTGGCCAGCGGCTCCCGCGCCCGGATCGACTACCCGGCCGCCGACGACCCCGCGGGCCGGCCCGTGGTCAGCGTCAAGCTCCAGGAGTGCTTCGGGTGGGCGGCGTCCCCCACGGTGGCCGAGGGCCGCGTCCCCGTCCTGTTCCACCTGCTCTCCCCGGCCGGGCGGCCGCTGGCCGTGACCGACGACCTCGCCTCGTTCTGGTCCGGGCCCTACGCCCAGGTGCGCGCCGAGATGCGCGGCCGCTATCCCAAGCACCCCTGGCCGGAGGACCCCTGGACGGCGCCCGCCACCGCCCGCACGGCGCGCCGCTCCTGAGTCCCGTTCCCGGTCGGCCCGGCCCGGGCCCGGTGCCGTGCCCGCGTCCGGCGGGTGGCGCCCGCGTGTGATCTGCGTTACGGTGGTGTTACCGCACTTGCCGAGCGCGTTGATCCAGCACGCACGGTCCGGCTCGCCCACCTCGCGATCCCCGGTCCGAGGCACGCACCGGCCGGACCCCCGCGACGCGATCGTTCCCGCGGGCCCGGCACCGGGCACGGTTCCGCCGGGCCGCACCTGCCCTCCCAGCACGGGTGCCCCGGCACGCACTTGCACGCAGCACGCTGCACCTCACGGAGAACGGGTACGCCCTCATGACTGCCACCTCGATCGAGACCTCGTCGACGACCCCGACCACCTCGTCCCTGCCGCTGGTCCCGCAGGCCGCCGTCCCCGCGGTCGGCCCGGAGCTCGCCCGCTCCTGGCTGCTCGTCAACGGCGCCCAGGCCGAGCGGTTCGCGGCGGCCCGGGCGAGCGCGGCCGACGTCGTGGTCCTGGACATCGAGGACTCCGTGGCGCCCAAGGACAAGGAGCGGGCCCGCCGCAACGTGATCAGCTGGCTCGACGCCCGGGACGAGAACGGCGATCAGCACCGTGCCTGGGTGCGGGTCAACGGCTTCGGCACCCAGTGGTGGGAGGACGACCTCCGCGCCCTCGCCGGGGTCCGCGGCCTCGACGGCGTCATGCTGGCCATGGTCGAGTCCCCCGAGCACGTCACCCGCACCGCGGAACTGCTCAAGGACACGAAGATCGTGGCGCTCGTGGAGACGGCCCGGGGCGTGCAGCACCTGCAGGCCATCGCCGGCGCCCGCTCCACGTACCGCCTCGGCTTCGGCCTGGGCGACTTCCGGCGTGACACGGGCTTCGGCGAGAACCCCATGACGCTGGCCTACACGCGCTCGCAGTTCACCATCGCCTCCCGCGCGGCCAACCTGCCCGGGCCCATCGACGGGCCCGCTGTCGGCGCGCTCGGCCCCAAGCTGGCCGAGGCCACGTCCGTGACCCTGGAGTTCGGCATGACCGGCAAGCTGTGCCTGATGCCGGAGCAGACGGCCACGGTCAACGAGGGCCTGAGCCCGTCCCTGTCCGAGCTGTCCTGGGCCACCGAGTTCCTCCAGGAGTTCGACGCCGACGGCGGGGAGATCCGCAACGGCTCCGACCTGCCGCGCCTGGCCCGGGCCAAGAAGATCCTGGGCCTGGCCGGGGCCTTCGGCCTGAGTATCCCCGAGGGCTACGACGTCCACTTCGAGGCGCCGACCGACACGTACCACTGCTGATCCGGTGGTGAGGGGCCGGTCACCGGCCCCGCCCCGCGCGGGAGCGCACCCCCCTCCTGCCGCGTCCGACGGACCGGTGGGCGCCGTGCAGACACGGTGCCCACCGGTTCTTCCGTGCCCGGACCCCGCCCGCTCCGCGGACGGATCTCCGGCCCGTTCCGGGGGCGGTCGCTCCGCAACGCACCCAGGGCCGGTCGCTCCGCAACGCACCCAGGGCCGGTCGCCCCGCAACGCACCCGGGGCCCGTCGCCCCGCTTCGCACCGGGGCCCGGCGTCCCGCGACCGGTCTTCCGGCGACCGGCCGCCCCGTGACCGCTCTGTCCGTGTCCCGCCGGGGCCGACTACTGTGAGGGCGTGCACACTCCCCGTCCCGCCCCGGTGCCCCGCCCCTGCCGCCCGCGGTCCGCGGCGGCCCTGGCGGCGGTCCTCTCCGCAGCCCTCCTGACCGGCGGCTGCTCGGTGCTCGCCCCCGACGGGGGCCGGGAGGCCGCGGAGCAGGTGGCCGCGGCCCTGAGCGCCGGCGACGTCGCGGAGCTGTCCTTCGGCGACGTCGACGGCGCCTCCGCGCAGGAGCAGCTCGAGCGGCTCGTCGCGGGGCTCGGCGAGGCCGCCCCGGCCGTCGAGGTCGCCGCGGTCGAGGACGCAGGGGAGGAGGGGCGCCGCGAGGCCACCCTGTCCTGGACGTGGGACCTCCCCGGGACCGACGAGGACTGGAGCTACGAGGCGGTCCTCCCGCTGGCCCGGACCGGGTCCGGCGACTGGACGCCCGCGTGGTCGCCGGCCGTGGTGCACCCGGGCCTGCAGGAGGGGGAGGCCCTGCGCGCCCGCACGGTCGACGCGGACCGCGGGGACGTCCTCGGGGCGGACGGCGAGACGCTGGTGACCGAGCGGCCGGTCCGGCGCCTGGGCATCGACCGGTCGCGGCTGGCGGGGGCGGACCCCGGCGAGGCGGCGCGCCGGCTGGCCGGGATCGTGGGGATCGACGCCGGCGCCTACGCCGGGGCCGTCGAGCAGGCGGGGCCCGAGGCGTTCGTCGAGGCCCTGCCGCTGCGGGAGGAGGACTACCGGGAGCTCGACGCCGGCCAGCTCGACACGGTCCCGGGTCTGCGCGTGGTCGAGGACGAGCTGCCGCTGGCCCCGGCCCGCGGCTTCGCCGCCGGCCTCCTCGGCGGCGTGGGCGAGGCGACGGCCGAGGACGTCGCGGACTCGGGCGGGGAGCTCGCCCCCGGAACGGCGATCGGCCGCGGGGGCGTGCAGGAGCACTTCGACGAGCGGCTGCGCGGCACGCCCGGGGTCGTGGTGGAGGAGACCGGGCAGGGCGGCGACGGCGCGGCCCCGGCCGGGGACCCGCTGTTCGAGGTGCCGGCCCGGCCCGGCGAACCGGTCGCCCTGACCCTGGACCGCGGGCTCCAGGCCACCGCGGAGGAGCTGCTGGCCGGGATCGACTCGCCCTCCGCGATCGTGGCGGTCCGGCCCTCCACGGGCGAGCTCGTCGTGGCCGCCGACGGCCCGGGCTCCGAGGGCTACCCCACCGCGCTGCTCGGCCAGTACGCGCCGGGCTCCACCTTCAAGGTCGTCACGGCCCTGGCGATGCTGCGGGAGGGGGACAACCCCGGGACGGTCGTGGAGTGCCCGCCGTCCACCACCGCGGCGGGCGTGCGGATCGACAACGTGGAGTCCTACCCGGCGGAGTTCACCGGCCCGATCACCCTCACCGAGGCCCTCGCCCACTCCTGCAACACCGTGTTCGTGGACCAGCACGAGCGGATCGACCAGGCGGAGCTCGCAGCCGCCGCGGCCGCGCTCGGCCTCGGGGTGCCCGCTGAGCTGCCCGTGCCCGCGTTCTGGGGGGAGGTCCCGCCGGAGGAGCCGCCGGACCAGCACGCCGCGGCGATGTTCGGGCAGGGCCGCACGCTCGTGTCCCCGCTGTCCATGGCGAACCTCGCGGCCTCGGTCGCCGCGGGCGAGCTCGTGCGGCCCCGGCTGGTGAGCACGGAGGACCCGGCCGGGGACGACGCCACCGCCGGGGCCGGCCCGGAGGAGCCGCTGACGGCCGGGGAGACGGAGCAGCTGCGCACCATGATGCGGGCCGTGGTCTCCACGGGGCACCTGGGCGTGCTCGGGGAGCTCGAGCCGGACACGGCGATCGGCAAGACCGGCACGGCCGAGTTCGGCGACGAGGACCCGCCCCGGACCCACTCCTGGGTGATCGCCGAGCACGAGGACCTCGCCGTGGCGGTGTTCGTGGAGGACGGCGGTCTGGGCTCGATCACCGGCGGCCCCCTCGCGCGCGACCTCCTGGCCGCGGCCTCCCGCGGCGGCTGAGGCACGCCGGGGCGGTGGGCGCCCCTTCCGCGACGGGCGCCGCCGGACCAGGATGGGAGCACCCCGTCCGCCGCCGCGGACCCGCCGAACCCGTCAGGAGACCCCGTGCCCGAGACCGTGACCAGCACCCCCGCCCGGACCAAGATCGGCGTGGTCGGCGCCGGCTCCGTCGGCTCGTCCCTCGCCTACGCGGCCCTCATCCGGGGCGTCGCCCAGGAGGTGGCCCTCTACGACCTGGCAGGGGACCGGGTCCGCGCCGAGGGCCTGGACCTGGCCCACGGGGCCATGTTCACCCCCAGCTCCCGGGTGACCGGATCCGACGACGTCGCGGTGCTGGCCGGATCGGACGTCGTGTTCGTGACGGCCGGGGCCAAGCAGCGGCCCGGGCAGACCCGGATGGAGCTGG
Source organism: Kocuria oxytropis (assembly GCF_040981195.1). Classification (NCBI taxonomy): domain Bacteria; kingdom Bacillati; phylum Actinomycetota; class Actinomycetes; order Micrococcales; family Micrococcaceae; genus Kocuria; species Kocuria oxytropis. The sequence continues at coordinate 99,704 of NZ_JAVFXA010000005.1, forward strand.
CCGGGGCCAACGCGTCCATCCTGGAGCAGCTCATGCCGCGACTGGTGGACCAGGCGCCGGAGGCCGTGTACGTGCTGGTGACCAATCCGTGCGACGTGCTCACCGTGATCGCCCAGAAGGTGACCGGGCTGCCCACGGAGCGCGTCCTGTCCTCCGGGACCGTGCTGGACACCTCCCGGCTGCGGTGGCTGCTGGCCGAGGAGGGCGGGGTGTCCACCACGAGCGTGCACGCCACGATCGTCGGGGAGCACGGGGACACCGAGTTCCCCCTGTGGTCGAACGCGAACATCGGGCAGATCCCGCTGCGCGAGTGGACGGTCGGGGGACGCCGGCCCTTCACCGAGGACCGGCTCGACGAGATCACGCACCGCACGATCAACGCGGCGTACACGGTGATCCAGGGCAAGGGCGCCACCAACTACGCGATCGGCCTGGCCGGGGCGCGCGTGGCCGAGGCCGTGCTGCGGGACGAGCACGCGGTGCTGCCCGTGTCCACGGTCCTGGAGGACTACCGGGGGATCAGCGGGGTCGCCCTGTCGGTGCCCTCGGTCGTCGCCCGGCGGGGCGTCGTCGAGCGCCTGCTGGTGCCCATGGACGAGCAGGAGCTGGCCATGCTGCACCGCTCCGCCGAGGCGATCCGGGCCACCCTGGCCTCGATCGGGTACTGACCCCGGACGGCGACGGGGCCCGTTCCGCAGCTGCGGAACGGGCCCCGGGGCACGGTGCGGGGGATCAGCGCTCGGCCATCTCCTCCTGCGCCGCGTGGGCGAGGCGCACGGCGTCGTCGAACTCGCGCTCGACCTCCTCGTCGCGCGTGTACGTGGCCTTGGAGACCAGCATGGCGGAGACGAGGCTGACGACGAAGCCGGGGATGATCTCGTAGAGGTCGGCCCACGGGGTCACGGTCCACGCGAACACGGTGACCGCGCCCAGGACCATGCCCGTGATCGCGCCCAGGTTCGTGAGCTTGCGCCAGAACAGGGACAGGATCACGATCGGCCCGAAGGAGGCGCCGAAGCCGGCCCAGGCGAAGGCCACGAGGCCGAGGATCGTGTTGTTCTGCTCCCAGGCCAGGAACGTGGCCACGAGGGCGACGGCGGCCACGCCCGCACGGCCCATCCAGACCTGCTTGCGCTCGGACGGGCTCCGCTTCACGGTCAGCTTGTACAGGTCCTCGACCAGGGCGGAGGAGGACACGATGAGCTGGGAGGAGACGGTGGACATGATCGCCGCGAGCACCGCGGCCAGGACGAACCCGGCGACCACCGGGTGGAAGAAGACCTGCGCGAGGTCCAGGAACACGGACTCGGGGTCGGTCGGGCTCTCCTCGGGGCGGTTGCCGTAGTAGGCGAGGCCGACCAGGGCGGTGGCGATGGCCCCGATGACGCTCAGCACCATCCAGCTCAGCCCGATCCGGCGGCCGGTCTTGGCGTCGGCGGGGGAGCGCATGGCCATGAAGCGGACGATGATGTGGGGCTGGCCGAAGTAGCCCAGGCCCCACGCCAGGGCCGAGATGACGCCGATCACGGTGGCGCCGCGCACGAGCGAGAGGGCGTCCGGGTCCACGGCGGTGATGTTCTCCGCCATCTGCCCGAAGCCGCCCACGTTGATGATCCCGACGACGGGGACCGCGATCAGGGCGAGGAACATGAGCACGCCCTGGGCCACGTCGGTGTAGGTGGCGCCCAGGAAGCCGCCGAAGAGGGTGTAGGCGATGGTCACGCCCACGACCAGGAGCAGCCCGGCGTGGTAGGTGGAGCCGAAGGAGGACTGGAAGAACAGCCCGCCGGCGACCATGCCGGAGGAGACGTAGAAGGTGAAGAACACCAGGATGATCAGCCCGGAGACGATGCGCAGCAGCCGGGTCCCGCCCTTGAGCCGGTTGTCCAGGAAGGACGGGATCGTGATCGAGTTGTGCGAGACCTCGGTGTAGGAGCGCAGCCGGGGCGCGATGAACTTCCAGTTGACCCACGCGCCGATGATCAGCCCGATGGCGATCCACGCCTCGACGAGACCGGACAGGAAGACCGCGCCGGGCAGGCCGAGGAGCAGCCAGCCGGACATGTCGGAGGCACCGGCGCTGAGCGCGGCGACGCCCGGCTTGAGGTTGCGCCCGCCGAGCATGTAGTCGTCGAGGTTCTTCGTCCTGCTGTTGGCGTAGAGGCCGATCGCGATCATCGCGGCGAAATAGATGACGATCGCGATCGTCTGGGATATCTCTTGGGTCATGGCGTCCTTTCCGCCCGGCGCCGGCCCGGTGGAGCGCAGCGTCCAGGGGGGTGGGTGGTACAGAGGTCCCACAGGACTTTACGCCCGCTCCGAGGCAGTGGCCAGCCACTACCGGTATAGGGGGAGGTCCCCGGCGCCCCGGGAGCGCCCCTCAGGCGCCGTCGTGGGACTGCAGGAACTCGTAGACCTCCCGCTCGTCGACCCCCGGAAAAGCGCCCTCCGGGAGCGCGGCCAGCACGTGCGAGTGCGCCCGGGTGTTGGGCCACGCGTGCCCGGCCCACACCCGGCTGAGCTCCTCGGGCGGGCGCCGGCAGCAGGAGGGATCCGGGCACGTGGACACGGTCCGGTGCGGGGTGTCGCGGCCGCGGAACCAGCGGGCGTCGGTGAACGCAACGCCCACGCCGATCGAGAACACGCCCTGGCTGGAGAGCTCCGTGCGGGTGGAGCACCAGTACGTGCCGGAGGGGGTGTCGGTGTACTGGGCGAACGCCGTGAACTGGTTGGGCTGGTCGAAGACGGTGCGCCCGGACCACTTCCGGCACGAGATCTGGCCCTCGATCGCCCCGGTGTGGTCCGTGGGGAACGCGAGGCCGTTGTTCTCGTAGGCCTTGTGGATCACCCCGGACGAGTGCACCTTGTGGAAGTGGGTGCGGATGCCCAGGTGGCGGGTGGCGAGGTTCGTGAAGCGGTGGCCCGCGGTCTCGTGCGAGACCGCGAAGCGGTCCTTGAGGTCCTCCAGGAACAGGTTCCGGTTGCGCTTGGCCTCCAGCAGGAACGGGACGGTCTTGTCCTCCGGCAGCATCACCGCGGCGGCGAAGTAGTTGGTCTGCACCCGCTGGGCGAGGAACTCGGCGTAGTCCTTCGGCGGCTCGTGGCCCAGCACCTGGTGCCCCACCGCCTGGAGCAGCACCGCGCGCGGGTCGTGGTCCGCCCGCGGGCTCTGCACCAGGTAGATCCGCCGGTTGAGCAGGTCCGTGACCGACCGGGTCGAGTGCGGGAGGTCGGTGACGTGGTGGATGCTGTAGCCCAGCCGGCCCACCATCTCGGAGATCACGGAGTTGGAGACCGGTCCCGAGGAGTAGCCCCCCAGGGTCAGCAGCTCCTTGGCGGCCTGCTCCAGGTCGGGGAAGTAGTTGTCCTGCGCCCGCATGAGGCGGCGCAGCTGCACGTTCGCCCGGCGGGCCTCCTCGGGGGTGGCCGAGTTCTTCTCGAGGGCCTCGGCCAGCTTCTCCTGCAGCCCCACGAGCGCCTCGAGCACCTCGGTGGACAGGGCGGAGCTGACCCGCACGGTCGGCAGCCCCAGCTGCTCGTAGAACGGGGAGCGCTGGGCGCGCTCGAGCTGGATCTCGAGCGCCTCGCGGCGGTTGCCGGGCTCGGCCCCGAGCAGCGCGTCCACGCTGGTGCCCAGGACGTCGGCGAGCCGCTGCAGCAGGCTGAGCCGCGGCTCGCGCCGGCCGTTCTCGATCACGGACAGCTGCGACGTGGCGGTGCCCGCCCGGTCCGCGAGCTCGGCGAGCGTGAGCCCCCGGTCCTTGCGCAGCGACCGGATGCGCCGGCCGAGACCGATCAGATCGGTGCCGCCGGACGGCTCGGCCGACGTCGTCTCCTCGTATCCCCAGGCGCTGGTCGTCATTTCTTCACCATACGCGAAAAAGGACGAAAGTTCACGAGAACATCAAGGGTTGACCCGGTCGGCTTTGAGGCAAAGTGGGGTGTGTCACCACGGGAGAGAGAACTTCCCGCCGACATCGAGGGTGACATCGAGACCGACGGGCACCCGTCCACGGACCACTCAACGAGGAGCCGACATGCCGTACCCCAGCGCCCCCAAGACCGCCGACGAGATCCGCCAGGAGTGGGACGCCGATCCCCGCTGGGCGCAGATCACCCGCGAGTACACGGCGGAGGAGGTCGTCCGCCTGCGCGGCACGGTGCAGGAGGAGCAGACCCTCGCCCGACGCGGCGCGGAGCAGCTGTGGGAGAAGCTGCACACCGAGGACTTCGTCAACTCGCTCGGCGCGCTCACCGGCAACCAGGCCGTCCAGCAGGTGAAGGCCGGTCTGAAGGCCATCTACCTCTCCGGCTGGCAGGTCGCCGGTGACGCGAACCTCGCCGGGCAGACCTACCCGGACCAGTCGATCTACCCCGCCAACTCCGTGCCGGCGGTCGTGCGGCGGATCAACAACGCGCTGATGCGCGCGGACCAGATCGAGCACGCCGAGGGGATCCGGACCGTCGAGGACTGGCTGGTCCCGATCGTGGCCGACGCCGAGGCCGGCTTCGGCGGCCCGCTCAACGCCTACGAGCTCATGAAGTCCATGATCGCCGCCGGCGCGGCCGGGGTGCACTGGGAGGACCAGCTGGCCTCCGAGAAGAAGTGCGGGCACCTGGGCGGCAAGGTGCTCATCCCCACCCAGCAGCACGTCCGGACCCTGAGCGCGGCCCGGCTCGCGGCGGACGTCGCCGACGTCCCCTCCCTGATCATCGCCCGCACCGACGCGGAGGCGGCCACCCTGATCACCTCCGACGTCGACGACCGCGACAAGCCGTTCGTGACCGGTGAGCGCACCGCCGAGGGCTACTACAAGGTCCGCAACGGCCTCGAGGCCTGCATCGCCCGCGGCAACGCCTACGCCCCGTACGCGGACCTGCTGTGGATGGAGACCGGCACCCCGGACCTGGAGCTGGCCAAGAAGTTCGCCGAGGGCATCCGCGCGGAGCACCCCGACCAGATGCTCGCCTACAACTGCTCGCCGTCCTTCAACTGGAAGAAGCACCTGGACGACGCCACGATCGCCAAGTTCCAGCGCGAGCTGGGCGCGATGGGCTTCAAGTTCCAGTTCATCACCCTGGCCGGCTTCCACGCCCTGAACTACTCGATGTTCGACCTGGCCCACGGCTACGCCCGCAACCAGATGACGGCCTACGTGGAGCTGCAGGAGCGCGAGTTCGCGGCCGAGGAGCGCGGCTACACCGCCACCCGGCACCAGCGCGAGGTCGGCACCGGATACTTCGACCTGGTCTCCACCGTCCTCAACCCGCAGTCCTCGACCACGGCGCTGGCCGGCTCCACCGAGACCGCCCAGTTCTGAGCCGAGCGGCGGCCGCCGGCCGGGGACCCCACGGGTTCCCGGCCGCGCGGCTCCCGTCCGCGATCCGCCCCGGTTCCGCACCGGGGCCGCCCCACCCGATCCACCCAGGACACTCTTCAGGCGAGGAACCAGCCATGATGACCATGACCAGCAACCCCGTGACGATCAACGGCGTGACCCTCACCGGTCACCACGTGCCCCGGCAGAACAGTGTGCTCACCCCCGACGCGCTCGGCTTCCTCGCGGCGCTGCACCGCGAGTTCGAGCCCCGCCGTCGGGAGCTGCTCGCCGCCCGCGAGGAGCGGCGCCGGGCGATCGCCCGCGGCACCGACCCCGCCTTCCTGCCGGAGACGCGGAAGATCCGCGAGGACGACTCCTGGCGCGTGCCCCCGCCCCCGCCCGGGCTCGAGGACCGCCGCGTGGAGATCACCGGCCCGACCGAGCGGAAGATGACCATCAACGCCCTCAACTCCGGGGCGAAGGTGTGGCTCGCGGACATGGAGGACGCCAACACCCCGCACTGGACCAACGTGGTCAGCAACCAGCTCAACCTCATCGACGCGCTCGAGGGGACCATCGAGTTCACCAACCCGGACGGCAAGAAGTACGCCCTGAAGAACAAGGACGCCCGGGCCAACCCCACCATCGTGGTGCGCCCCCGCGGGTGGCACTTCGACGAGAAGCACCTGTCGGTGCGGGACGAGCCCATCGCGGGCGCCATCGTGGACTTCGGCCTCTACTTCTTCCACAACGCGCGCCGGCTCAGGAAGCTCGGCCTGGGCCCCTACTTCTACCTGCCCAAGACCGAGTCCCACCAGGAGGCACGGCTGTGGCACGACATCTTCAGCCGGGCCGAGTCCCTCCTCGGGGCGGACCGCGGCACCATCCGCGCCACCGTGCTGATCGAGACGATCACCGCGGCCTTCGAGATGGAGGAGATCCTGTACGAGCTCGGCGAGCACGCCGCGGGGCTCAACGCCGGGCGCTGGGACTACATCTTCTCGATCATCAAGAACTTCCGCACCCGCGGGCCCCGCTTCATCCTCCCGGACCGCAACGCCGTGACCATGACGCAGCCGTTCATGCGGGCCTACACCGAGCAGCTCGTGCGCGCCTGCCACCGGCGCGGGGCGATGGCCATCGGCGGGATGGCCGCGTTCATCCCCTCCCGCCGGGACGAGGAGGTCAACCGCACGGCGATCGAGAAGGTGCAGGCGGACAAGACCCGTGAGGCCGAGGACGGCTTCGACGGGTCCTGGGTGGCCCACCCCGACCTGGTGCCCGTGTGCCGGGAGGTCTTCGACGCGGTCCTGGGCGAGAAGCCCAACCAGCTGGACCGGCTCCGCGAGGACGTGGTGCCCGACGACAAGGCGCTCATCGACATCGCCTCCGCCGAGGGGAAGATCACCGAGGTGGGGATCCGGAACAACATCGAGGTCGGGATCCGCTACATCGAGGCGTGGCTGCGCGGCAACGGCGCCGTGGGCATCCACAACCTCATGGAGGACGCCGCGACCGCGGAGATCTCCCGCTCGCAGATCTGGCAGTGGGTCAGCACCCGGGCCATCACCGACGAGGGCGAGGAGATCACCCGCGACTGGGTCCAGGAGCTGATGGAGGAGGAGTTCGGGAGGATCGAGCGCGCCGAGGGCGACCGCTTCGACGACGCCCGCGGCATCTTCGAGGAGGTGGCCCTGGGCGACGACTACCCCGCGTTCCTGACCACCCCCGCCTACGAGCGGTTCCTGGCCGAGCCCGAGGACCCGCACGCCCCGGAGGAGGCGCCGGCCCCCGTGTCCGCGCGCTCCTGAGCGGCCCACCGGGCCGGGTCCACGCGCCAGGGCTCCCGGGGCAGGACGTCCTCGTCGAAGCCGGCGAGGACGTCCTGCGCCGTGCGGACCGGACCCGGCAGGCCCAGGGAGCGCCCGATCCAGCCCATCACCTCGGCCGTGCCGTGCCCCGCCGCGGCGAGGTCCGCGAGGGTCACGGCCCCGGCCCGCTTGGCCAGGCGCCGCCCGTGCGGATCGAGCACGAGGGGGACGTGCGCCCACTCCGGCTCCGGCAGGCCCAGCACCGAGGCCAGGTACGCCTGCCGGGGCGTGGAGGGCAGCAGGTCGTCGCCGCGCACCACCTGGTCCACGCCCTGGTGGGCGTCGTCGAGGACGACCGCGAGGTTGTAGGCGGGGCGGCCGTCGGTGCGCAGCAGCACGAAGTCGTCGACCAGCCCCGTGTGCGCCCCGGCCCAGCGGTCCACGACCGTGCGGGAGCGCTCCTCCGCGCGCAGCCGCACGGCGGGGGCCCGCTCGCGCCGGCGCCGCGCCCGCCCGGCGTCGTCGAGGTCCCGGCACGTGCCCGGATAGGCGCCCGGCGCCCCGTGCGGCGCGCTCGCCGCCGCCTGGATCTCCCGGCGCGTGCAGAAGCACTCGTACGTGCGCCCGGCCTCGGTCAGCCGCTCCACCACGGCGCGGTGCTCCGCCTCCCGCGAGGACTGCAGCAGCGGCGGGCCGTCCCAGTCGAGGCCCAGCCGGGCGAGGTCCGCCAGCTGCCGCTCGGCGGCCCCCGGCCGCACCCGGTCGATGTCCTCGACGCGCAGGACGAAGCGGCGGCCCGTCGAGCGCGCGAGGGCCCACGCGAGCAGCGCCGTGCGGAGGTTGCCGAGGTGGAGGTCCCCGGAGGGGGACGGAGCATAGCGGCCGGCTCCTCCCACCGCACGGTCCGCGCCGGAAGTGGTCATGGGTGCCAGGATAGCCAGCGGCGGTCGGTACCCTGGTCGGGTGGCGCGCATCAACCAACTCCGCGACGGCGTCTTCGCCGTGAGCACGGACAACTGGAGGCTGAACTCCGGTGTCGTGCTCGGGACCCGTCGCGCCCTGGTGATCGACACGGGCGCGGGGCCGCGGCAGGCCCGGGAGATCCTGGCGGCCGTGCGCACGCTCACCGACCTGCCGCTGACGGTCGTGAACACCCACGCCCACTACGACCACTTCCTGGGCAACGCCGTGTTCCAGCGCGCCGGGGCCGAGGACTTCTGGGCGCACCGCGGCTGCGCGGCGGCGATCGAGGCGCACGGCGACTTCCAGCGCTCGTTCGTGGGCACCCACGAGCCCGAGATGGCCGCCGCCGAGGGACCGGACACCCGCCTGGTCGTGCCCAACCGGAACCTGCCGGGCACGGGGCGCCGTCCCGCCCTGACCCGGGTGGACCTCGGGGAGCGCGCGGCGGTGCTGTTCTCGTTCGGCCCCGGGCACACCGACAACGACCTCTGCGTCGGGGTGGACGACGTCGTCTTCACCGGGGACCTCGTGGAGCAGGGCGCCGACCCCAGCTTCGACGACTCCTATCCGCGGGGCTGGGCCACGGCCCTCGAGAACCTGGCCGCCCTGGAGCGGTACCGGGTCTTCGTCCCGGGCCACGGCAACCCCGTGGAGCGCGGCCACGTGCTCCAGCAGGCCCGGCTCATGCGCACGGCGATCGAACGGGTGGACTCGAGCGAGGCCGCCGCGGCGCAGCCCGACGGGATGCGGCCGGTGACCGCCTCGATGTTCCGGCTGCCCTACAACCCGGGGGCGGCACGGATCCTGCTGGACCGGCTCGAGCGGATCAGGGCCGAGGACGCCGCGACCGGGGAGCTTGCAGCGCTGTCAGCGCCGCGGCCGCCAGGAGACTGACGCCGAGGATCGCCGCGCACGCCGCGACCGCGGCCCAGCCGCCGCCCGGCACGCGCAGGGCCGCCCACAGCGGCAGCAGCCCGGTGAGGATCGCCCCCGCGCCCAGGACCGCCAGCAGGGCGGTCAGGCCCCCGCCCGGCACGGGCCGCTCCACGGGCCCGGTCAGGCGCAGCACGAGCCCGCCCAGGGCCGCCCAGCCCGAGACGACCAGCAGGGCGGCCACGACGTCCGAGGGCCGGTGCCAGCCGTTGAGCAGCGTCGCCACCCCGGTGGCGGTCATCGCGCCCGCGCCGAGCAGCGCCACGAACGGCCGGGACGCGGCGGGCGCCGCGAGCAGCACCACCGCCACGGCCGCGGCCGCCGCCGCGGTGTGCCCCGACGGGAAGGAGTTCGCGGCGGCCTCCTGGATGCCGAGGTCCGGCTTCTCCAGCAGCACCCGCTTGAGCAGCTGGACCGTCAGGTTGGACAGCACCACCACCGCCGCCCCGACCACCGCGGGGGCGAGCCGGCGGGAGCGCACGGCCAGGACCGCGAGGCACAGGGCCGAGACCGCGCCCACCGCCCACGGCACCGCGTCGAGCAGCTGCGCCACGCGGCCGGTCAGGTCGGGGAAGGCGTTGTTCGCCTGGCGCAGGGCCAGCTCGTCGAGCCACTGCCCGGTCGCGGTGGTCAGGGCCACGACCCCGACCAGGGCCGCCGCCGCCCACAGGGCGGCGGCGCCGAGCAGGTGGCCCAGGACCTGCAGGACGGTGGGCGCGGGGCGGCGGGCGGTCGTGGTCATCGAGCTCCTGGGCGGTGGGTCGGGACGGCGGGGCGGCGGCACGGCCGTGCCGGCCCACGCCGAGCTCATCATTCCACGCACGCATCGGAGCAGGCTGAGAGACTCCCCCTAGGCTGGGGGGATGCTCCCCGCCGCGGCCCTGCCCCCGCTCGACGACCTGCTCGCGCACGCGCACGTCGTCGCGCTGCCCATGCGCGTGCGCTTCCGCGGCATCGACGTGCGGGAGACGGTGCTGCTGCGCGGCCCCGCGGGGTGGGCGGAGTTCGGCCCCTTCCCCGAGTACGGGGACGCCGAGGCCGTCGCCTGGCTCCGCGCCGCCGCCGACGCCGGGTGGCACGGCTACCCGGCGCCCCGGCGCACGCGCATCCCCGTCAACGCCACCGTGCCCGCCGTGCCGGCGGCGCGGGTCCCGGACGTGCTCGCGGGCTTCGGGGGCGGGGTGCGCGCCGTCAAGATCAAGGTCGCCGAGCGCGGCCAGGGACCCGACGAGGACGACGCCCGGGTGGCGGCCGTGCGGGCCCTGCTGCCGGACGCGGAGCTGCGGGTGGACGCCAACGGCGGCTGGGACGTGCCCGCGGCGCTCGCAGCCCTCGAACGGCTCGGCCGGCACGGTCTGGCGTACGCGGAGCAGCCGGTGCCCACGATCGCGGGCCTCGCGGCCGTCCGGGAGGGCCTCGCGGCCCGGGGCGTGCCGGTGCTGGTGGCCGCGGACGAGTCGGTGCGCAAGGAGGAGGACCCCCTGGCGGTGGCCCGGGCGGGCGCCGCCGACCTGCTCGTGGTCAAGGCGGCCCCGCTCGGCGGGGTGCGCCGGGCCCTGGACGTGGTGGCGCAGGCCGGTCTCCCGGTGGTGGTCAGCTCCGCCCTGGACTCCTCGGTGGGCATCCGGGCGGGCCTGGCGCTGGCCGCCGCCCTGCCCGAGCTCCCGTACGCCTGCGGGCTGGGGACCGTGTCCCTGCTGGGGGCGGACGTGCTGCGGGAGCCGCTGCGGCCGGTGGACGGGATGCTGGAGCTGCGGGACGCCGTCCCGGACCCCGCGCTGCTGGAGCGGCACGCGGTGACCGCGGACCGGCGCCGGTGGTGGCTGGAGCGGCTGCGCCGCGTGCACGCCCTGGCCGGGGCGGCGCCTCAGCGCTGAGCGGCGTCCCCCAGGACCTCGGCCCGGAGCCGGTCCAGGTCCACGGGCTCGCCCTCGTGCAGCCCCTGCCGCCGCACCCACGCCCGGGCGGCCCGCCAGACGTCGTCGCAGCCCAGCTCCACGTCCGGGTGGGCGGCGCCGATCCGCGTCCGGGCCGTGTGCTCGGGGTCGTCGCCCGTGAACGAGAAGACCGCCACGGGGCTGCCGGCGAGCCCCACCACCCCGCGGGCGGAGGCGATGACGCGTCCGTGCAGGCAGTCGCCGGGGTGCAGGTCCCAGGCGCGGTGGACGGTCCGGCAGTCCACCACCGCGCGCCCGTACCGGTGCGTGCGGTGCCCGGCCGGGCCGGGGTCCCAGGCCTCCTGCGGGGCGAGCAGTCCCACCTCTGGTTCCGTGTGCATTCCGCGCCTCCCTCACCGGTGTCCGGACCGGCCCGCCCGCCGCGGCGGCACGGTCCGTGGCGGGTGGAGCAGAAGGAGGGGGGTCTTCCGGGGTTCCCGGTCACGGTCCGGGTCGCGGCTCGGAGGGGACGGTCTGACGGCACGAGCATCCCAGACGCGGGGCGGGCACGGAATCGGCCGGGGCATTGTTTCTTCTCGTGAACACGCCCGGGGACGGAGACCCTGACCAGGAGGCGGTGCGTCCCCCCGCCGGTCACAGCCCGTTCACCTCCGGTTCGCCCGGCCGCCCCCGAGGCCTCACCGGGCAGTGGTGCAGTGGCGGAGCACCCGATCCCCGACCGCGGTCCGCCGCGGGCCCGATCCCCTGGGAGAGCCATGTCCGAAACCGCCAAGCGCACCGTCCTTCCCCTGCTGGGCCACACCCGCGGCAAGCGCAGCCCCCTCACCTGCCAGCTCAAGTGCGGCAGCGCCTGCGCCGGCCCGGAGTGCAACACCTCCGGCAACGGCTACTTCCGCGACATCGCGAGCGCGGCCCTGTCCCGCCGCTCCGCGCTCGGCCTCGGGGCTGCGGCGGCGGTGACCGTCGGCGTGGCCACCGCCGCCCCGGAGGCCGCCCAGGCCCACGGCCGCGGCCGCTCCGGGCTCTCCTTCGCGCCGATCGCCCCCGTGCCGAACACCGTGGACGACCTCACGGTCCCCGAGGGCTTCGACTGGTCCCCGATCATCCGCTGGGGCGACCCCCTGTTCGCCGACTCCGCGGAGTTCGACCCCTTCCAGCAGACCCCCGAGTCCCAGGCGGGCCAGTTCGGCTACAACAGCGACTACCTGGACATCATCCAGGACCGCGGCGGGCGCAGCGGGGTGCTCGTGAACAACCACGAGTACACCAACGAGAACCTGATGTTCCCGGCGGAGCAGCAGGGCGACCTGGAGCGCGTGGCCCGGGTGGCCATGGCCGCCCACGGCATGTCCGTCGTGGAGATCGCCCGCACCGGCCCGGGCCGCCCCTGGTCCTACGTGCGCGGCGGGGCCCGCAACCGGCGGATCACCCTCAGCACCCCCTTCGCCGTGGACGGGCCCGCGGCCGGCTCCGAGCTGCTCCGGACCGTGGACGACCCCACCGGCACGCTGGTCCTGGGCACGCAGAACAACTGCGCGGGCGGCACCACCCCGTGGGGGACGGTGCTGTCCGGGGAGGAGAACTTCAACCAGTACTTCAAGGGCAACGGCTCCGCCGAGCAGCGGCGCTACGGGATCTCCACCGAGGCCCCGAGCCGCCGCTGGCACGAGGTCGAGCCCCGCTTCGACTCGACCCTGCCGGGCTACGAGAACGAGCCCCACCGCTTCGGCTGGGTCGTCGAGATCGACCCCCAGGACCCGGCCTCCACCCCCGTCAAGCACACCGCCCTGGGCCGCTTCAAGCACGAGGGCGCCACCGTGCGCGTGGCCGAGGACGGCACCGTGGTCGCCTACTCCGGCGACGACGAGCGCTTCGACTACCTCTACAAGTTCGTCTCCGCCGGGAAGTACGTGGAGGGCGACCGCGCGCACAACATGACGCTGCTCTCCGAGGGGAACCTGTACGTGGCGAGGTTCACCGGGGACACCGCCGCCGAGATCGACGGCTCCGGGCGGCTGCCCTCCGACGGCGCGTTCGACGGCTCCGGCGAGTGGCTGCCGCTGGTCGTGGACGGGCAGTCCGCCGTGGAGGGGATGTCCGTCGAGGAGGTGCTCGTGTTCACCCGCCTGGCCGGCGACCGTGTGGGGGCCACCAAGATGGACCGCCCCGAGGACGTGGAGCCGTCCCCGCGCACCGGCATGCTGTACGTGGCGCTGACCAACAACACCCAGCGCGGCACCGCGGGCAAGGCCGGTCCGGACGAGGCCAACCCGCGCACGCAGAACCGCGACGGGCACGTCATCGAGCTGACCGAGCGCCACGGCCGGGCCGACGCGCTCGCCTTCGACTGGAACATCCTGCTGGTCGCGGGCGATCCGGCGAAGAACGCCTCGACCTACTTCTCCGGCTACCCGGTGGACAAGGTCTCGCCGATCTCCTGCCCGGACAACCTCGCCTTCGACTCGGAGGGCAGCCTCTGGATCTCCACGGACGGCCAGCCCGGGACCATCGGCTACAACGACGGACTGTTCCGGGTGGGCCTGTCCGGGCGCGAGCGCGGGCACGTCGAGCAGTTCCTCGCCGTGCCGCAGGACGCCGAGACCTGCGGGCCCGTGATCCACGACCGGGAGCGCATGGTCTACGTGGCCGTGCAGCACCCGGGCGAGGACGGCTCCTTCGAGCAGCCCCGCTCCTACTTCCCGGACTACGTGGTGCGGACCCGCCAGGGCGAGGGCGAGTGGTCGCTGCCGCGCCCTTCCGTGGCACAGGTCTTCGCCCTCGCCCCCGGTGCCGAGCCGGAGTTCCCCGGGGCGGTGTCCGACCGGCCGGGACGGGGCCGCAACCAGCACAAGCGCCGCAAGAACGGCGCGCGCGGACCCCGCTACCGCGGCTACAAGGGCAAGGCCACGCCGGAGACGCAGCGCGCGGCCCGCAGTGCCGCCCGCTCCTACTGAGCCCGCCCCCGGAGCGCACCGCAGAGCCCGGGATCCCGCCGGTCCCCGGCCCGCCGTACGGCGGGCCGGGGACCGGCGCTGTGCCGGACTACCCTGGTCTCCTGTGACCACACCGTCCCTCGACACCGCCCGCACCGTCCTGGAGGAGCTCGTCGACGCCGGGATGCGCCACCTCGTCGTCGCCCCCGGCTCCCGGTCCGCGCCGCTGGCCTACGCGGCGGCGGCCGCCCAGGCCGCCGGCGCGCTCGAGGTCCACGTGCGCGTCGACGAGCGCGGCGCGGCGTTCACGGCCCTGGGCATCGCCCGGGCCACCGGCCGGCCCGCCGGGGTGCTCACCACCTCCGGGACGGCGGTGGGCAACCTGCTGCCGGCCGTGCTGGAGGCCGACCACGCCGAGGTGCCGCTCGTGGTGCTCTCCGCCGACCGCCCGCCGGAGCTGCGCGGCACCGGCGCCAACCAGACCACCCGCCAGCCGGGGATCTTCGGGGACCACGTGCGCGCCGCCGTGGACCTCCTCCCGGAGGACGACGTGCCCGCCCGGCTCGCCGGCCCCCTCGCCGCCCTCGCCGGCCGCGGGCCGGACGGTCCCCGGCCCCCCGGCCCGGTCCAGCTCAACGTGGCCCTGCGCGAGCCGCTGCACCCGGGGCCGGAGGACGGGCCCGTGCTCGCCGCCGCGGCGCGGCGGCTCGCCGCACGCGCCGGGACGCGGCAGGGAGCACGGCAGGACCCGGGGCCGGCCGCGGTGGCCGCCGGGGAGGTGTCCGCCCCGGAGCCCGCGGCGGGCACGTCGCGCTCCGTCGTGGTGGCCGGGGACGGTGCCGGACCCGCTGCGGCCCGCTTCGCCGCGGCGTGCGGGCTGCCGCTGCTCGCGGAGCCCTCCTCCAACGCCCGGTCCGGCCCGCACGCCGTGGGCGCCTACCGGCTGCTCCTGGACTCCCCGCTGGGCGCACGGATCCAGCGCGTGCTGCTGGTGGGCCGCCCCACGCTCTCCCGGCCCGTCGGGGCCCTGCTGGCCCGGCCGGACGTGACGACGGCGGCCGTGCGCCCGGCCCCCGTGGCCTGGTGCGAGCCGGGGCGGCGCCGCGAGCGGGTGCTCGCGAGCTGGCGCGAGGCGGCGTCCTTCACGGGCCGCGGCGCCCCCGGCTGGGCGGCCGCCTGGCAGATGGCGGGCGCCGCCGCGGACGACGCCGTGGCGCGGCTGCTCTCCGCCGGTGCGCCGCCGGAGGTCACCGGCCCCGCCGTGGCCGCGGCCGTGTGGGAGGCGTGCCGCCGGGACGGGTCGGTGCTGGTGGCCGGCTCCTCCAACCCGGTGCGTGACCTGGACCTCGCCGCCCGGCCGGGTCCCCGGTCCCCGCTCGTGCTCGCCAACCGGGGGCTCGCCGGGATCGACGGGACCGTGGCCACCGCCGCCGGCGCCGCGCTCGGCGGCGGCCGGCCGGTCCGGGTGCTCCTGGGCGACCTGACGTTCCTGCACGACGTCTCCTCCCTGCTGCTGGGCCCGGGCGAGCGCGAGCCGGACCTGCAGCTGGTGGTCCTCAACGACGGCGGCGGCGGGATCTTCACGACCCTCGAGCACGGTGCGGTGGGGGAGCAGGAGGAGTACCGGGCGGTCGTGGAGCGGTTCTTCGGCACCCCGCACCGGGCCCGCCTCGACGCGCTGTGCGCCGGCTACGGCGTGGCCCACCGGCGCGTCGCCGACCTCGCCGAGCTCGAGCGCGCGCTCCACGGACCCGTGCGCGGGCGCTCGGTCCTGGAGGTCGCCGCGGACCGGGGCGGGCTGCGGGAGCAGCACGCCCGGGTCCGGGCCGCCGTCGCGCGCGCCGCCGAGGAGGCCGCCGCCCGCACCGGCGCCGCGCCCTGAGCCTCCCGTGCCGGGGGCTGCGGGCGCCGTGCCCGTGACCGTGCCCGTGACCGTGCCCGCCGTGACGGTGCCCGCCGTGACCGTGCCCGCCGGTGCGCGGGCCCCGGCACGCCGGAAGGCCCCGCCCCCTCGAGGGGGCGGGGCCTTCCGGCGGTGTCGTGCGGCTCAGCCGCGGGCGGCGGGCGCCGCACCCCCGGAGGAGACCGGCGGGTGGTGCCCGGCGATCTCCTCGACCCGGTGCTCGGCCTCCTCCAGCTTCCGCTGGTGGGGCACCACGAGCGTGACGACGGCGCCGAGCAGGGCCACGCCGGCGAAGACGTAGAACGCCTGGGGGCCGCCGAAGCCCGCCGCGGCGAGCCAGCCGCCGATGATGGGCCCGAAGATCCCGCCGAACCGGCCCATGCTGGCGCAGAAGGCCACGCCGGCGGCCCGGGCGTTGGTGGTGTAGTAGTTCGACTGGAACCCGTAGACGAGCACCTGGGTGCCGATGGTGCCCACGCCGGCCACGCCGATGAAGAGCAGCAGCAGCGGCAGCGGGAAGCTGAAGGTCATCAGGATCAGGGCGACCGCGGCCAGGGCGAACGTGGTGGCGATCATCCGCTGCGGGCCGGTGCGGTCCGCGAGCCGGGAGGCCAGCAGGCCGCCGACCAGCGCGGAGCCGTTGAGCACGAGCACGAAGTACAGCGGGCTGACGCTGTGGCCGTAGCCGTTCATGATGACCGCGAGCCAGGTGTTGAGCCCGTAGGTGAGCAGCAGGCCGCAGAAGGACATGAAGCCCAGCAGGACCGAGGCCAGGGCGAACTGCCGGGAGAACACCGCGGCGTAGCCGGTCCGGCGCGGGGCGGCGCCGGCCTGCCGGATGACCTGCTCCTCGACGAGCGGGACCCCGGTGCGCAGGGCGACGGCCTCGGCCTGCTCGGTCCTGCCCCGGGCCAGCAGCCAGCGCGGGGACTCGGGGAGCTTCCACAGCATGAGCGGGACCAGCAGGACCAGCGGGAGGGCACCGATCATGAACAGCCCGCGCCAGCTCAGGTCGCCGAGGAGGGCGATGCCCACCACGGCGGCGAACACGCCGCCCGCGGGGATGCCGGAGTAGACGATGCCGTTGTAGAACTGCCGGCGGCCGCCGGGGGCGAACTCGGCCATGGTGGCGCCGGCGGTGGCGATCACGAGACCCAGGCCGATGCCCGTGAGGAAGCGCATCGCGCCGAAGGCGAGCACGCTGGTGGTGAGCGCGGTGACGAACATGCCGACCGAGAACCAGGCGACACCGGTGATCAGCAGCCGGCGACGGCCGAAGAAGTCGCCGACGGCACCGCAGACGAGCGAGCCGATGAGCACGCCGATCAGGGCGTAGGAGCCCACCAGCCCGGCGACGGCCGGCTCGAGGGTCCCGATCTGCGTGGGGTCGGCGAGCAGGCCCGGCAGGACCACGCCGTAGACGACGAGGTCGTAGCCGTCGAAGAGGAGGGCGAGGCAGATGACGAACGCCACGAAGCGGGCGGTCCTCTGCTCGAGCTGCGGGTTCTCCGCGATGTCGATGTGTGGTTGGGTCATGTTCCCCGGGACCTCTCTGGGCAGCGCGTGGACAGGGCTGGAAGGAGGGGGACCGGCGGTCGTCCCCCTGCGGATTCCAGCCTGACAGAGCTGTGATCCCCGTCATATGAGGCAATGCCCCAGGGATCCACCAGGGGGGGTGTTCAGCGGCTCAGCATATCAATCGGCCGAATCCATGGTGTTGTGAATATGACTCCGGGCCCGCCGTCCGGGGACGACGGGCCCGGTGGGCGGCGGGTCACTGATCCGGGGCCTGCACCTGCGTGGGATTGAGCACGCGGGAGAGGAAGGCCTGGGTGCGCGGCTCCTGCGGGTGGCGGATGAGCTCCGCCGCGGGGCCCTCCTCGACCACCACGCCGCCGTCCATGAACACGACCCGGTCGGCGACGTCGCGGGCGAACTCCATCTCGTGGGTGACCACGAGCATCGTCATGCCCTCGGCGGCCAGGGTGCGCATGATGGCCAGGACGTCGCCCACGGTCTCGGGGTCCAGGGCGGAGGTCGGCTCGTCGAAGAGCATGAGGGACGGGTC
The DNA here is from genome assembly GCF_040981195.1 of Kocuria oxytropis. Lineage (NCBI taxonomy): Bacteria > Bacillati > Actinomycetota > Actinomycetes > Micrococcales > Micrococcaceae > Kocuria > Kocuria oxytropis. Next base: position 117,534 of record NZ_JAVFXA010000005.1, read on the forward strand.
CATCGACAGGGCCCGGGCGATCGCCACGCGCTGCTGCTGCCCGCCGGAGAGCTGGTCCGGGTAGCTGTCCGCCTTCTCGGCCAGCCCCACGCGCTCCAGGTTGTCCCGGGCGATCCGCTGGGCCTCGGCCTTGTCCCGCTTGAGCACCTTGAGCTGGGCCACGGTGCAGTTCTCCAGCACGCTCAGGTGGGGGAACAGGTTGAACTGCTGGAAGACCATGCCCACGTGCCGGCGCATCCGGTCGACGTCGGCCTCGGGATCGGTGACCTCGAAGTCGCCGATCGTGATCCGGCCCTGCTGGGGGGTCTCGAGCAGGTTCACGCAGCGCAGCAGGGTGGACTTGCCGGAACCGGAGGGCCCGATGAGGCAGACCACCTGCCCGGCCCCGACGCTGAGGGAGATGCCCTTGAGCACCTCCAGGGAGCCGTAGGACTTGTGCAGGCCCTCGACGACGACGGAGGCCGCGCCCGCGAGGCGGTCGGCGCCGCCGGACCCGGGGGTGGGGGAGGATGCAGTGCTCACGGTCAGGCTCCTAGGACTTCTTCATGCGGTCGGTCTTGGACTCGAAACGGCGGGTCAGGATGCCGAGGGGCACCGTGATGATGAGGTAGCACACGCCGGCCACCACCAGCGGGGTCAGTCCCGCCCCGGCGGCCGAGATGGCCTCGCGGCCGTACTTGGTGAGCTCGTACTGGCCCACGCCCATGCCCAGCAGGTAGACCAGCGAGGAGTCCTTGGTCAGCAGGATCACCTCGTTGGTCAGGGGCGGGAGCACGATCCGCAGGGCCTGCGGGATGACGATCGTGACCATCGCCCGGGCGTGGGACATGCCCAGTGAGCGCGCGGCCTCGTACTGGCCCTTCGGCACGGCCTGCAGCCCCGCCCGCAGCGACTCCGCGATGTAGGCGGCGGCCACCAGGCCCAGGGCGATCATGACCGTGACGTAGTGGTTGAAGCGGAAGCCGAAGGCCAGCGGGATGCCGTAGCCGAAGGCCAGGAAGACGAGCAGGGCGGGCACGCCGCGGAAGAACTCGATGTAGAGCGTGGCCAGCCAGCGGTAGGGGGCCACGGAGGAGAGCTTCATGAGGGCGAGCACCACGCCGCCGGTGAGCCCGACCACGAAGCCGAGGAGCGTGTAGATCACGGTGTTCTTCAGCGCCACGACGAGGATGCCGGGGAACTGCTGGGCCGCGATCTGCGGGTTGAAGACCTTCTCGACCAGCAGCGGCCAGTCCGCGACGGCGATCAGGGCGAGGACGACGAGGATCAGGACGGCGTACTGGACGCCGCGGGAGAGACGAGCTCTCTGGTGCATGGTCATGGCCATGGGTGGGTCCGTTCTGGGTGGTACGGGTGGGACGGTGTCGGGGCCGGCGTCCCGGGTGCGGGCGGCCGGCCCCCGGGTCAGTTCTCCCGGACGGGGATCCAGGTCTCGACGATCCGCTCGAGCGTGCCGTCCGACTCGATGCGGTCCAGGGTCGCGTCGACCTCCCGCAGCATGGCCTCGTCGCCCTCGGCCACGGCTACGCCGAGCTGGTCGTCGAGGTCCGCGGTCTCCTGGACCACGAAGTCCGGGTCGTCCTCGGCGTGCTGGGCGATCGCGGTGACGTCGTCGAGCACCGCGTCCACGCCGCCGGTGCTGAGCGCGGTGAACATCGTGGTCGCGTCCTCGAACTGGACCGTCTGGAGGCCGAGCTCCCGCGCCTGCGTCTCGCCGACCGTGCCCTGCATCACCCCGACCCGCACCTGCTGGTCGCGGGCGGCCGCGATCGAGCCGACCCCGTCCCCGCCGTCGGTCACGAGACCGACCTCGTTGTCGTAGTAGGGGTCCGAGAAGTCCATCACGGTCTGCCGCTCCTCGGTGATGGACAGGGCGGAGATCGCCACGTCGCACTGGTCGGTCCCGAGGGCCGCCCCGGACTGGATCGACTCGAAGGCCAGGGTGACGTTCTTCATCTCCACGCCGAGGTCCTGCGCGATCTCCCGGCCGAGGTCCATGTCGAGGCCGACCATCTCGCCGTCCTGCTCCATCTCGAACGGCGGGTAGTTGGACTCCGAGCACACGGTGAGATACCCGGGCTCCACCAGGGCCACGGCCGAGGACGCGGAGGCCCCCGCGGGGTCCCCGCCGCCGTCCGCGGCGTCCCCGGAGGGGCTCTCGGACGTGCAGGCGGTCAGGGCGAGGGCGGCGCTCGCGGACAGCGCCACCAGGGCGTGCGCGCGGGCCGGTCGGGTCGTCGGACGGGGCATGCGGGATTCCTCCGGTGGGAGCAGTGGTCGTCGGCACGGTCGGGCCGGGCACGGGGCCGGTCCTGCGGGGCGGTGGCCCCGACCGTGTTCGGGCACCAGGATACGGTGCGATCCCACCGGCGGCTCAGCCGGCGGAGAGCCCCGGCGCGGGCACGAGGCGCTCCGGGGCCCCCGCGGCCCGCTGCCCGAGGGCCTGGAGCATGGGGCGCAGCTTCGCCCAGGTCTCGGCCAGCTCGGACTCGGGGTCCGAGGCGGCGACGATCCCGCAGCCCGCGTAGAGGCGCACGGTGCGCTCGTCCTCCTGCACCGCCCCGCGCAGGGCGATGCCCCAGTCCCCGTTGCCGGCCGCGTCGAGCCAGCCGACGGGTCCCGCGTACAGACCCCGGTCCATCTGCTCCAGCTCCGGGATCGTGGCGGCGGCCACGGCGGTGGGCGTCCCGCACACGGCGGCGGTGGGGTGCAGCGCCTCGGCGAGCTCGAGGGAGGAGGGAGGGTCCCCGGCCGGGCCGGGCCGCAGCGCGGCGGTGACGTCCGAGGCCAGGTGCCACACGTTGGGCAGCTCGAGGATGAACGGCTCGGGGGAGGTCGTGACCGCGTCGGTGTAGGGGGCCAGCGACGCCTCGAGCGAGTCGATCGCGAAGCCGTGCTCGTGCTGCTGCTTCTCCGACTCCCCGAGCACCCGCGCGGCGTACTCGTGCGGGTCCTCGCCCGGGGGCGCGGCGTCCCGGTCCAGGGTGCCGGCGAGCACCCGGGCGTGGGCCACGCCGTCGAGGACGCGCACCAGCATCTCGGGGGTGGCGCCCATCAGGCGGCCCGCACCCGAGGGGCTCCCGCCGAGGCCCACGCAGTACGTCCAGCACTGGTCGTAGCGGCGGGCCAGGTCCCGGACCACCGCCACGGCGTCCAGGGCGGCGTCCGTGCGCGCCACGACGTCCCGGGCCAGCACCAGCTTGTCCATCCGGCCCGCCCGGATCCGCTCCACGCCCTCGCGCACGGCCTCCCTCCACTCGTGCTCGCCCAGGGTGCCGGGGGAGAGCCGGACCACGGCGTCCGGCGCGGGTGCCTCCGCGCGGGCCGGCGCCCGGCCGGGGGCCGAGCCGAGCCGGCGCACCCAGGCGGCCGCCACGTCCTCGGTGCCCAGTGCGAAGGGCGTGCCCGGGGCCACGGCCACCACGAGGCTCGCCCACGCGACGTCGTCCCGGCGGCCCACGAGCAGCTCCGGGACCACGAGACCCGAGTCCACGGCCGAGCTGGTCGCGAACGTGAACGCGCCGAGGGCGGCGAGCCCGGTGCCGGGCACGCCCACGCGGTCCTCGACCACGGCGGCGGCGGCCACGTCGTCCCACCACACGCGAGCGGCCGTGAACCGGTCCGCGCCGCGCACCGTGTGCTCGGCGGTCCGGCCCCAGGCCACGAGTCCGCGCCCGTCCACCGTCCAGGTGAGCAGGTCCGGTCCGACCAGCAGCTCGCGCAGGTCCGGGGCGGCCCCGGCGTCCGCGCCCAGGGCGGACAGCGGCACCGTGAGGGCGTGCAGCACGGGGACCGGCGGGGCGGCGGCGGGCTCGGCCTGGGAGTCGGCCGGGGGCCCGGCCGGGGGATCGGTGGGAGACATCGCCCACCAGTCTAAGCCGCCCGCCGGACAGCCCCGGGCCCGGGCGCCGGGGGCGGGCCCGGGCGGGGGCGTCGGAGCGAGGTGCGACAATGACCGGGTGAACCGAGCAGACCTGTCCAAGCAGCCGCACGAAGTCTCCGCCATGTTCGACGACGTGGCGCCCCGCTACGACCTCCTCAACGACATCCTCTCGCTGGGGCGGACCCGCGGATGGCGCAGGGTCGTCGCGGAGGCCGTGGGCGCCGTGCCGGGGGAGAAGGTCCTCGACCTCGCCGCCGGGACCGGGACCTCGTCCGAGCCGTACGCGGACGCGGGCGTGGACGTCGTGGCCGCGGACCTCTCGCTCGGGATGCTCGAGGTGGGCCGCGCCCGCCGCCCCGACATCGAGTTCGTCCAGGCGGACGCCACGCGGCTGCCGTTCGCGGACGCCTCCTTCGACGCCGTGACCATCTCCTTCGGGCTGCGCAACATCCAGGACTTCCGCCGCGCCCTCGCCGAGATGCTGCGGGTCACCCGCCCGGGCGGGCGGCTGGTGATCTGCGAGTTCTCGACCCCCACGGCGGCCCCGCTGCGCACCGTCTACACGGAGTACCTCATGAAGGCCCTGCCCGGGATCGCCGCGCGCGCGGCCTCCAACCCGGAGGCCTACCGCTACCTCGCCGAGTCCATCGCGGCGTGGCCGGACCAGGAGGAGCTCGCCGCCGAGATCCTCGCGGCCGGCTGGACGGGCGTGCAGTACCGCAACCTCACCGGCGGCATCGTGGCCGTGCACCGGGCGGTGCGGCCCGCCGCGGACGCCGCCGCCCGATGAGGGCGCTCGTCCTCGGCGCCGGACCGGCCGGCGCCACGGCCGGGTACTGGCTCGCGGCGCACGGGATCGAGGTCACCGTCCTGGAGAAGACCGCGTTCCCGCGGGAGAAGGTCTGCGGCGACGGGCTGACCCCGCGTGCCGTGCGCGAGATGCAGCTCATGGGCCTCCCGCACGGACCGGAGCTGGGCTACGCCCGCAACCGGGGCCTGCGGCTCGTGGCCCGCGAGCGCAGCGTGGAGGTGCCGTGGCCGGAGCTGAGCGACTTCCCCGGCTACGGGCTGGTGCGCACCCGCCGGGGCTTCGACGAGCAGCTGGCCGGGCACGCGCGCGGGGCCGGGGCGCGGGTGCTCGAGCGCCGGGCCGTGACCGGGGTGCTGCGCGACGCCACCGGGCGGGTCGTCGGGGCCCGTGCCACCGTGCTCGACGCCGCCGGCCGGCGGACCGGGCAGTCCGAGGAGCACCGCGCCGACGTCGTGCTCGCCGCGGACGGCACCTCCTCCCGCACCGCGGTCTCCGCGGGGCTGCACCGGCGGGACGACCGGCCGATGGGGGTCGCGGTGCGCGCCTACTACGAGTCCCCGCGGGCGGACCTGGACTGGATGGAGGGCTGGCTCGAGCTCACCGACGGCACCGACCCGGACCGGGCGCTGCTGCCCGGCTACGGGTGGGTCTTCGGGGTCGGCGACGGCACGGCCAACGTGGGGCTCGGGATCCTGGACAGCTCCCCGGCCTTCGGGGCCCTCGACTACCGGAAGGTGCTCGCCGACTGGACCGCGTCCATGCCCGCCGAGTGGACCTTCGACGACGAGCACCGGCGCGGCCGCGTGCTCGGCGCGGCGCTGCCGATGGCCTTCAACCGCACGCCGCACCACGTGCCGGGGATGCTCCTGCTGGGCGACGCCGCGGGGCTCGTCTCCCCGTTCAACGGGGAGGGGATCTCCAACGCCATGGAGTCCGCCCGCTACGCCGCCGAGCACGTCGTGGCCGCGGCGGCCGCGAACGGCCCGGCCCAGCGTGAGCTCGTGCTCGCCGGCTACCCGGACCGGGTCCGGCAGGAGTGGGGCGCCCACTTCACGCAGGGCCGGGTCCTGGCCCAGCTCATCGGCAGCCCCGCCGTGATGAAGGCCGCCGTGCGCACCGGCATGGCCGTGCCCGCGCTGATGCGCTTCGTGGTCCGGGTCATGACCGAGCTCTCCGACCGTCCCGCCGCCACGTGGGAGGACCGTGTGGTGGCCCTCCTGGACGCCCTGACGCCCGCGACCGGCAACACCCGCCCCCCGAAAACTCGCTAGAGTGGTGGACCGTGACTGAAACCTCCTCCTCGAGCGCCGACGGCCCCGCCACGGGTCTCGGCACCGATCAGGTGAAGCTGCCCGCCGGCTTCGACCTCATCGCGTCCGACGACCGGCTGGGCCCGGTCGTGCTGCGGTCGCTCGCCCGGATCGAGGAACGGCTGGACGAGGCGGTGCGCAGCGCCGACCACCTGGCCGACGTCACCTCCCGCCACCTGCTCCAGGCCGGCGGCAAGCGCGTGCGGCCCCTGCTGACCGTGCTGGCCGGGGAGATCGGCGGCGGCATCAACGACGCCGTCCTCGAGTCCGCCGCCGTCGTCGAGCTCACCCACCTCGCCACCCTGTACCACGACGACGTCATGGACTCCGCGCCGCTGCGCCGCGGCGTGGCGACCGCCCAGACCGTGTGGGGCAACTCGGTGGCCATCCTCACGGGCGACCTCATCTTCGCCCGCGCCTCCTCGATGGTCTCCGACCTCGGCCAGCGCGCCCTGAAGATCCAGGCGGACACGTTCGAGCGGCTGGTGCTCGGCCAGCTGCACGAGACGGTCGGCCCGCGGGACGGGCAGGACCCGCTGGAGCACTACCTCGACGTCCTGGCGGGCAAGACCGGCTCCCTCATCGCGGCGTGCGGGCACTTCGGCGCGGTCCTGGCCGGCGCCGAGCAGGATGTCGTGGACGTGATGGTCGAGTACGGGGAGAAGGTCGGGATCGCCTTCCAGCTCGCCGACGACGTGATCGACGTGACCGGCGAGGACGAGGTCTCCGGGAAGTCCCCCGGCACGGACCTGCGCGAGGGGGTGCCCACCCTGCCGGTGCTCATCCTGCGCCGGATGGCGGGGGAGGGGGACGCCGAGGCGGTGCGCGCCCTGGAGCACCTCGACGCGGACCTCGACTCCGACGAGGCCCTGGCCCGGGCCGTGGCCGCGGTCTCCGGGCACCGGGCCACCGAGGAGGCGTGGCGGATCGCCCGGCAGTGGGCGGACGAGGCCATCGCCTCGCTCGAGCCGCTGCCGGACACGGTGGCCAAGCGGGCGCTCGTGGCCTTCGCGCACGCCGTCGTCCACCGCGAGGCCTGAACCGCGGGGCGGGACCGGGGGGTCCTCGCCGGCCCGCCCGGTCCTGTCCGGCGCCGGATGTGGTTCCGGCGGTCCCACGGGCTAGCCTGTAGCCGTCCGCAGACCACTTCCCGCACCCGAGGACGACCATGACCCCACAGTCCCCACCCGGCCGTGCCGCCGCGCCCCGCGAGGCGTTCTCCAGCCGCACGGTCTTCATCCTGGCCGCGATCGGCTCCGCCGTCGGCCTCGGCAACATCTGGCGCTTCCCCTACATCGCCTACGAGAACGGCGGCGGGGCGTTCCTCATCCCCTACCTCGTGGCGCTGCTCACGGCCGGTCTGCCGCTGCTGATGCTCGAGTACGGCATCGGGCACCGCTTCCGCGCCTCGGCGCCGCTGGCCTACCGCCGCCTGCACCCCAAGACCGAGTGGATCGGCTGGTGGCAGATGGGCATCAGCTTCGTGATCGCCGTCTACTACGCCGTCATCCTCGGCTGGGCGATGCTGTACACCTACTTCTCGTTCGGCAAGGCGTGGGGCGACGACCCCGGCACGTTCTTCCTCTCCGAGGTGCTGCAGAGCTCCGAGGAGATCACGGTGGGCCTCGACTTCGTCCCCAACGTGCTGGCCGTCACGGCGGTCGCCTGGATCGCGCTGCTCGTGGTGCTCCTGCTGGGCGTGGCCAAGGGCATCGGGCGGGTGAACCTGGTGCTGATCCCGCTGCTGGTGCTGATGTTCCTGACCATCGTGGTCATCGCCCTGACGCTGCCGGGCGCCACCGACGGCCTCAACGCGTTCTTCACGCCCGACTGGGCCGCGCTCACCGACAGCGCCGTGTGGGTCGCCGCCTACGGCCAGATCTTCTTCTCGCTCTCGGTCGGCTTCGGCATCATGATCACCTACTCGTCCTACCTCAAGCCCAAGACCGACCTCACCGGCTCCGGGCTCGTGGTCGGCTTCGGCAACTCCAGCTTCGAGATCCTCGCCGGCATCGGCGTGTTCGCGGCGCTGGGCTTCATGGCCGGGGTCTCCGGGGTGGGCGTGGACGAGGTCGCGACCTCGGGCATCGGCCTGGCCTTCATCGCGTTCCCCACGATCATCTCCCAGGCGCCGCTCGGCACGCTCATCGGCGTGCTCTTCTTCGCGACCCTCACCTTCGCGGGCTTCACGTCGCTCGTGTCGATCGTGGAGGTCGTGGTGGCCGCCGCCCAGGACAAGCTCGGCCTGCGCCGGCGCACCGCCGTGGTGGCCGTCGTGGTGCCCATGGCGCTGATCTCCCTGGCCCTGTTCACGACCACCACGGGGCTGAACCTGCTGGACGTCACGGACAACTTCGTGAACCAGTTCGGCATCGTCGCCGCGGCCCTGGTGTCGATCATGCTGCTCACGGCCGGCTTCTCCGCGCTGCCCACGCTGCGGGACCACCTGAACTCGGTGTCCTCCTTCCGGCTGGGCCGCACCTGGATGGTCGTGGTCGGGGGCATCACCCCGATCATGCTGGGCTACATCCTCATCAACACGCTCACCACCACCCTGGCGGAGGGCTACGGCGGGATGCCCGCCTGGTTCGTCACCACGTTCGGCTGGGGCACGGCCATCGGCATCGTCGTGGTCGCCGTGCTGCTCTCCCGCCTGCCGTGGCCCGCCGGGTCGGCGGCCTCGGACCTGAGCCCGTCCCCGGCCATCGTCGACGCCTCCGTGGACCGGCGCCGGCTGCAGGGGGGCCAGCCGCTCTCGCGCTGGTCGGACACCGCCCTGCGCACCCCGGCCCTCGACCAGGACTTCTCGTACCGCTCCCTCGCCCAGGGCCCGGCCGGGTCCGGGGGCCGGCACGCGGAGACCCCCGCCGAGGGGACCGGCCGGGCGCCCTGGAGCTCGGGCGCCCCGACCAGCACCACCGGATCCCAGGAGGACCCCCGATGACCGTTCCCGCCATCATCATGCTCGTCGTCTCCGTGCTCACCGTGTGGGGCGGCTTCGTCGCCGCCGTGCTCCACCTCCGGCGCACCCCGGAGGTGGAGGAGAACGACCAGGGCTTCGGCAGCGACGACTACGTCCGCACCACCTGATCCGCCCCGCGCCCCGTCCCGGGTCGCGCACGAAGGCCCCCGGCGCCGAACGGCGCCGGGGGCCTTCGTGCGTCCGGCCGGCCTGATGCGGCGGGGTCAGGCGCGGCGGACCCGCGGGGCGCGCACCGCGTCCAGCACGAGCAGGAGCACCGCGAGCCAGACGAAGCAGAAGCTCACCCAGCGCTCGACGGGCATCTGCTCCCCGAACACCAGCACGGCCAGCAGGAACTGCCCGATGGGCGCCACGTACTGGATCATGCCCACCGTGCTCAGCGGCAGGCGGGTCGCGGCGACGCCGAAGAGGATCAGCGGCACGGCCGTGATCACGCCCGAGGACAGCATCAGCAGGAGGTGGCCCGTGCCCTCCGTGCCCAGGGTGAGCCGGCCGTCGGCCCCGAGCAGGGCCACCACCAGGGCCGCGAGCGGGGTCAGCGCCATCGTCTCCACCGTGAGGGTCACGATGGCGGGGTAGGACCCGCCCATCCTGTTCTTCACCAGGCCGTAGAAGCCGAAGGAGAAGGCCAGGCCCAGCGAGAGCCACGGCACCTGCCCGTAGAAGACGGCCATGACCACCACCGCCACGAAGCCGATCCCCACCGCCGTCCACTGCAGGGCGCGCATCCGCTCCCGGAGCACCAGCACGCCGAGCAGGATCGCTACGAGGGGGTTGATGAAGTAGCCGAGGGAGGCCTCCAGGGTGTTCCCCGTGGTCGTCGCGACCGTGTACAGCAGCCAGTTCGCCCCGATGAGCAGCCCGGCCACGGCCAGGGCCCCGAGCGTCCGGGGGGAGCGCAGCGCGCGGCCCAGCGGGCGCAGCCCTCCGGTGAGCGCCAGCAGCGCCAGGCAGAAGAGCAGGGAGAAGAGCACGCGCAGCGCCACGATCTCCACCGGGGTGGCGGGCTCCAGGGCCACGAAGTACAGCGGCAGCAGCCCCCAGATGCCGTAGGCGGCGAACCCGGACAGCACACCGGCCCGGATCCTCGACTGCTCGTCGGGGTCCGGGCCGGGGGCGGTGTTGTATGCGGTCACGCTCGAGGGTACCGCCGGGGCTCAGAGGCCGAAGAATCGGCTGAAGAAGCCCTTCTTCCGCTCGCCCTGCTCCTCCTCGGCGGTCTCCTCGTCGGTCTCCTCGGCGAAGTCCTCGCCCTCCACGACCGGCTCCGTCCCGGCGCTGCCGGGCACACCGGGTCCGGCCACGACCTCGCGCTCGACCTCCCGCTCGGCCTCGGGGCGAGCGGCGGGCTCGCGGTGCTGGGCGGCGGCCGGCTCGGGAGCCTCCTCGGCGGCCGGGCGGACCGGCTCGGGCCCGGGCACCACGGTGGTGCTCACCCGGCCCGGGCGCACGTCCCGGTCCGAGGGCTCCTGGTCGAACGGCAGGTCGCCGTCCGCGGCACCGGCGTGCGCGGTGACCGGCTCCCCGGCCTCCCGCGGCTCCTCCACCGGCTCGGGCTGCTCCTGGTGGGCGTGGTCCGTCCCGACGAACTCGGGCACCTCGATGGGCTCGGGCTGCTCCTCCGGGACCTCCACGGGAACGGGGGTCTGCTCCGGGGCCGCGGCGGGCCGCGGCTCGGCCTCCTGCCGGGCGGCCGTGGCCTCGGCGGCCGCGCGGTCCTCGCGCAGGGTGGCGGCGCGCGCCCGGGCGTCGGCCGCCAGGCCCGTCAGGACGTCGGGGCCCACGGCGGGCTCGGCGGGCTCGACGCCGGAGATCTGGTGGTCGTCGAACCAGAACCGCTGCGCGCCGTCCCGGACGGTCACCACGCACGTGGCCTCGGTGTCCCACTCGACGTGGGCGCCGCGCAACTTGGCGTAGGAGTCGACGGCGAGGTTGTGGTCCACCGCGGTGTCGGTGGTCAGCGCCTCGGCGATGACCCGCATCATCCGTTCCACGGTGAGCTCCGGCAGCTCGAACTCGGGCCCGTCCAGCAGCAGCCACGCCGTGACGCCGCCCCCCGCGCCCGCGGGATAGTGCGCGTAGACGCCCGTGACGGCCTTGGCCGCCAGGGTCAGCCGGCGGGCCAGGCCCTCGGCCACGGGCAGCTCGTCGGTGGACAGCTCGGCCACGCCCAGCCGGTCCCCGGCCTCGCGGGCCTGCACGGCGGCGGAGACCACCTCGGCCGGGAAGTGGCCCAGCTCCTGCCAGGACCAGATCCAGGACCCGCGGGAGGCGGACTCGGTGCCCAGCAGGTAGGGCGTCAGGGTCACGGGAGGCTCGGTCTGCAGGGTGAACGCCGGCGCGGAGAAGTCGACGTCCCACCCGGCGCCCTGGGTCAGCTCGGCCAGCCTGGCCTGGTACTCGGTGGAGATGAAGATCGACTCGTCGATCAGGTCCTGCAGCGTTTTCGTCATGCGTCCAGGCTAGCAACCATCGCGGACCCCGGAGCGTCACGGCGACGCCGTCCGGCGGGCCGGCGGGGCCCCGGGCGGCGGCCCGCGCCCGGGCGGCGGAGGGGCGCTTCGATAGGGTGGTGGCGCGGCCCCCGGCGCCCGGCGGTGCCGTGCGGGCACTCCGCCCGTCCCGTGACCACCCGATCCGAGCAGGCCCCTCGCGGGCCGGGAACGAGCCACCGCATGAGCGAGACCCCCGCCACCCCGACCCCCGGACCCGCCCGGCAGGAGCTGCTGAACACCATCGGCTCGTGGGTGCTCTCCGTGCTGCGCGCAGAGCCCGGCTGGGACCGGATGGTCGTGGACCTCAAGGTCCAGGGCGGTCGTGTGCACCTGCGCGTGCGGGAGCAGCGGGGCCAGGAGGTGGTGCCCGGCACCGCCGGGCCCATCAAGGAGGACAGTGCCGTGCTGCCCGCCGTCGAGCAGCTGCGGGAGGACGTCCACGTCCCGGGGCGCGGGACGTGGTTCACCGCCACGGTGGTGATCCTCGCCGAGGGCTGGCCCGAGCCGACGCACCGGATCGGGGGGACCTACGACCTCGACGGCGAGCCCCGGCAGTGGGGCGCCGAGGGCCCCTTCACGGCCCAGGACGTCCTGGAGCACCTCGAGCGCTTCCCCCGCACCCGCGCCCGGATCCCGGCGTGGGCGGCCGAGCTCGCCGAGCGGGAGGGCGTCGAGCTGCCCGTCCTCGCCCCGGGCGCGGAGCAGCAGGCCGATCCCGAGGGCGTCGTCCACGCCCGCGTGCGGGCAGCCGTCGACCGGTTCGCGAGCGCCCCGGACAACCGGGCCATGATCGAGGTCATCCGCCAGTGCATGGCGGGCTCCCTGCTGCTGGACGTCACCGCGAGCGACCTCGTGGAGGGACCGGCCGGGGAGGCCCTGGGGCCGGAGTCGACCCTGCGCGTCCAGACGCTGGGGGAGCCCGACGGCACGCGCTCGCTGGCGGTGTACACCTCGGCGGCCGAGGCCCAGGCCATGTTCGACCGCCACCGTCCGGACGGCGGGACGCCGGTGCTGCTGCGCGAGTCCGCCGTCAAGATCCTGAGGATGGTCGCGGACGACCCGCAGTACGACCACCTGGTCATCGACCCGGCCCGCACGGGCTGCCGGATCAGCCGCCCCCAGGTCGAGTGGGCCGTGCGGGCGCCGCACAACGAGGCCGTGAAGACCGCGATGCTCGCCAACGACATGTCGCAGCTGCTCGCCGGGCTCCTCGCCCCGGACGCGGTGCTCCTGCTCGGGGCGCGCGTGCAGGACGGGCGCGCCGTGCCGGTCTACGCGAAGCCCCAGGAGGAGGGGGCCGCGCCGGACACCCTGCTGCTGTTCACGTCCGCCGCCGAGGTCGCCGTGCTGGACGCCGGGCTCGAGGTCCGCTCCGCGCCGGCGCGCCAGGCGCTGCGCTTCGCCCTCGACGCCGGGGCGCGGAAGGTCAGCATCAACGCCCACGCCCCCGTGGCCACGCTGACCGCGGACCAGGTCCGGGAGCTGCTGGCCCTGGTGGACGACCAGCAGCAGCGGGAGGGCTCGGCCGGCGGGGGGACGGGGACGGGCCAGGCCGAGGGCTGATCCCGGGGCGCGGTCAGTCCGCGGTGGGGGACGGCGCCGCGGGGGTCCTGCCCGCCGCGAGGCAGTCGGCGCAGATGCCCTGGTAGACGACGTCGGCGGTGAGCAGCTGCATGCCGTGGTGGTCGGAGGGCGTGAGGCACGGGGTGTGGCCCACGGCGCAGTCGACGTCGGCGACCGTTCCGCAGCGCACGCAGTACGCGTGGTGGTGGTTGTCCCCGGTGCGGGTCTCGTAGAGGGCCGGGGACGCGGGCGGCTCGAACTTGCGGAGCATGCCGACGGCCGTGAGGTCGGAGAGGACGACGTAGACGGACTGGAGCGTGATCGCCGGCAGGGCGGAGCGGACGTCCGCGAGGACCTCCTCGGCCGTGGAGTGCGGGCGGCGGTCCACCGTGTCGAGGACGGCCAGCCGCTGCTTGGTGACGCGGCGGCCGTGGGAGCGCAGGAGGTCCGACCACGCGGCGGTCCGGGCGGCGTCCGGTGCGGGGCGATCCGTGGTCTGCATCCCCCCAGGGTAGCGTTATCACGATGAACTCACAATAGTACCCATGCGCTCCGCCCCCCTGGCGTTCGCGATGGTGACCCCCGTGTGACCGTGCGGGTCGTGGGTCCTCTCCGTCGTCTTTACCCGCCTCTGACCTGCGCCTACGATGTGCGCGGGGGATGGGGATCCACAACTGTCGCCGTGTCGTGCGCCCAGGGGCGGACGGGACGTCGGTGAGGCCTGTTCCTCCCGAACGACCGCCACCACCACGGAGACAGACATGACGCGTCCTGCCCACGACCGCTCGAACGGACCCGCCGGCGGGCCGGAGGCTTCCCGGGACGACGTCCTGCTCGACGCCGCCCACTCCGGGGACGCCGCGGCCCTGCGGGCGCTCCGGGAGCGGTACCACGGCACGGCCCTGGCCGTGGCGCGGTCGCGCACCGGCAGCGCGGCGGAGGCAGAGCGTCTCGCCGAAGCGGCCCTCGGGCGGGTCGAGCAGATCATCGGCGAGGGCGGCGGACCGCGCGCCTTCCTCGGTGCCTTCGTCGTGTGGATGGTCGGCCGCGAGGCCGACGGCGGCACGCGCCCGGTCGCGCTGCCGGACGACCCCGCCGACCCCACGTCCCTGGTCCGCGTCTTCAGCGGACTGCCCGCCGAGTGGCAGGGCGTGCTCTGGCGCACCGAGGTGCTGGGGCAGAGCCCGCGCCGGGCCGCGGCGGCCCTGGGACTCGGCGCCGTGGCGGCCGCGGGCCTGCACCGGGACATGGTCCGGGGGCTCCGGGGGCTCTACGGCCGGGCGGCGGCGGAGCGCCCGGCGGGACCGGAGTGCGCAGAGTTCTCCGCGGAGCTCGCCCACTTCGTCCGCGGCACCCGCGGACAGCGGAGCCGGGGCGACGTCAAGGCCCACCTGGACGGGTGCGCCCGCTGCACCGCCGAGTACCTGAGCCGCCAGGACGTCGGGACGGGCCTGCGGACCTGGACCCTCCCCGTGCTGGCCGGCCTGCCCCTGTGGGGCACCGAGGCCCTCGAGCTCGCCGGGCTCGTCGCGGGGACCCGCACCGGGGCGGCTGCCGCGACGGGACCGGGCGCCGCCGCGGCGGGGGCGGCAGGTGCCGGTGCCGTGGCGGCCGGAGCCGGTGCCGCGGCGGCCGGTGCGGACGCCACCGGTCCCCGCACGATCGGCGCGGCGGGCGCCTCCGTGTGGTCCGGCCGCCGGGCGAAGGTCCTCCTCGGGGCCGGTGCCCTCGCGACCGCCGTGGCCGTCGCCGCCGTGGGCGTGTCCGGCGGCGGGGACCCGGTGCCCGCCGCGGGCGGACCGGCCGCCGAGCGGGCGCCGCGCACCGCCCAGGACCTGGAGCGGGCCGGCGCCGGCGATCCCGCAACCCGCGACCCCGGGACCGGTGACGCTGAGTCCGGTGACCCTGGGTCCGGTGGCTCCGCGGCGGGTGCCGCGCGGGCGGAGGCGGACGGGACCGGCTCCGAAGGCGCGGCACCGGGCCGCCCGCAGGGCCCGGGCCCTGCGGTGGCCTCCGGCGAGGGCCCGGTGGAGGCGGCGCCCGGGACGATCTCGGGCGGTGCGGGCCCGGAGCTCGCGGCGCTGGTCGCGGGCAGCGGATCCGGCCGAGCGGGAGCCGCGGCGGCCGAGGAGGGGCGCACCTCCGCGAAGGTGCCCGGGTCCTCCGCGGACCGCGGCGCCGCCCGGCCGGGAGCCGCCGCGCAGCGGCCGGCGTCCGGGAGCGGTGCCGCGGAGACCGGGGCACCCGGAGCCGCGTCCTCCGCCGGTCCCGTGCGGCAGGCCGCGTCCGGGACCGCCCCGAGCGGTCCGCCGCCGGCCCGGACCGGCACCCCGTCTCCCGCCGCCTCCCCGGCGCGGGAGACCGCCGCCCCGGCCCCCGCGCTGCCGACCTCCCTGCCCACCCTGGAGGCCGGTCCCGCGCCGCTCCGGGCGCCCGCGCCGGTGACCGCGACGCCGGCCGACCCGGCACGCACCGGCACCGCTCCCGCACGCCGGTCCCCGCACGCCGAGGTCCGGACCCCACGCCAGGGGCAGGCCGAGCGCGGATGGCGTCCGTGGGAGCGGAGCTGGGACCACGACGGCCGCGACCGCCACCACGAGCGGGGACGGGACGACCGGCGCGGCGGCCGGGGCGGGGAAGGCGACCGCCGGGGCTGACCCGGTGAGCGCATGGGTGCGCGCCCGGTCCGTCCGTGGGCACCGCTCCCACCGGCACTCCGGTCTGCCTGTATGACGAACGGGAACGGCTCGTGACGGGGGTGCGTGCCGCCCTCCGCCGCGGCGCTCTACGATGGGGCCGGGGGACCGGGGGTCCGCAGTCAGCCACCGCGCGCCGTCGGCGTGCGCGTCGTCATCGAGATCGCCGGGGGGCGGGGACCCCGCGGCACCGCTCCCGGGTCGCCCGCACCGCACGGTGACCGAGCTTCCCGAGACCCACGGAGATCCCATGACGCGCACGTCCGAGCCGCTCGCCCAGGGGCGCACCCCGCGCACCGACGAGGAGCTGCTCGCCGCGGTGCGGGCGGGGCAGCCCGATGCCTTCCCGGACCTGCGGGACCGGCACTGGCACACCGCCGTGGTCGTGGCCCGGCTCCACACCCCGAGCCGCCAGGACGCGGAGCAGCTGGCGGGCACCGCCGTCGACCAGGTGCTCGCGGAGATCGGCGGCGCGGATCCCGGCGCGGACACGGCGGAGAACGAGAAGAAGGCCGAGAACGAGGAGAGGGGCCCGACCGAGGACAGCGCCGCGCACGCGGCGGGCGGGTCCGGCCGGGGCGTCTTCCTGCGGGCGCGGCTGGTCGCCGTCGTCGGCCGGGCCGGCGTGGAGCGGGAGCCCGCCGCCGAGACCGTCGCCGGCATCTTCCTCCGCCTCTCCGCCTCCTGGCAGGCCGTGCTGTGGCACCTCGAGATCGAGGCGCTCGACCTCGAGCGGACCGCCGCGGTGCTCGGGCTGAGCCCGGCCGCCACCACGGCCCTGCACCTCGAGGCCCGCGCCGGGCTGCGAGCGGCGTACCGGCGGGCCCGGCTGGAGCTCCCCGGCGTCGACGGGTGCAGCGAGTGCGCGGCGGACCTCGGCGCCTTCGCCGACGGCGGCCTGTCCGCCGAGCGGACGCAGGCCGTGCAGTCCCACCTCGCCGAGTGCGCCCGCTGCACCGCCGACCACCTCTACCTGCAGGACACCGAAGCGGGCCTGCGCGGCTGGTTGCTGCCCGTGCTCGCCGGGGTCCCGCTGTGGGACACCCGCACCGACGAGGTCGTGGAGCTGGTCCGGACCGCGGGACGGATCAGCGCGGGACGACTGGGCGCGGCTCCGGGCACCGACGTGGCCGGCGGTGCCCTCGCCGCGGTCCACGTCTCCCGGCGGGGACGGAAGGTGCTGCTCGGCGCCGGCGCCCTGGCGGCCGCCGCGGCGCTCGCCGGTGTCGCCGTGACGGGCTCCGGGGGATTCGGCGACGGGACCACTCAGGCCATGGGAGGCCGCGGCGGGTCCGGCACGACCGCCACGGTCCCGTCCCCACCCCCCGCGTCCTCCGGTGCCGCCGACAGCGAGCAGACCCCGGCCCGCGGCCCGGGTCCGGCGGCACCTGCCGGCGGCGACCTCGTGCTGTCCCTGCCAACCTCCGAGCCGTCTGCCGGTCCGCTGACCGAGGACGCGGCCGAGGCGCGCACCGCGCGGGCGAGCAGCGGCACGATCGTCACCGCCGCCACCGCCCCGGGGCGGACCGCGGGGGCCCGGGAGGCCGGCGAGGGCTCCGGCGGGCCCACCGGCCGGGGGACGGCGGCGGGCCCCGGCACGCAGCGCAGCACCGAGGCGGACGGTCGTGCGCCGCGGCCCACGGCGGCACCCGCGGACGAGGCAGGGTCCCCGGGGCCGGGGTCCCCTGCCGGGGGCGGCGCCGACGGCGGCAGCGCTGCCGCGCCCCCCGCGCAGGGCGGTGGCACGCCGACCGGCGGATCCCGCGACGAGCAGCCCCCCGCGACCGCCGGACCCGGGGCGCCGGCGCCCGGGGCTCCGGCGCCCGGAACTCCAGCGCCCGGAACTCCAGCGCCGGAAACTCCGGCGCCGGAAACTCCGGCGCCGGGAACTCCGGCACCCGAGGATCCGGTCGCGGGGACCCCGGGGACCCAGCCCCCGGCGTCCGGGGCGCCCGTCCTCGGCAGCCCGGCGACCGAGGCGCCCGGGCCCGACGCACCCGGGGCCGGAACCCCGGGCCCGACGGCTCCGGTCGAGGCGCCCCCGGAGGCAGAGAACTCGGCGGCGGAGGCCCCGGCGGCGGAGACCCCCGCGTCCGGCCTCCCGGCGTCACAGCCCCCGGCGACAGGAGCGCCCGCCGCCGGGACCCCCGCGCCCGGCGGGGACGGCGGCGGCCCCACGGCGTGACCGCATCCCGCTCCGGAGGGGGGTGGGAACTCCACGGGAGTCCGCTGGGAGACCACTGGACGCTGCCCGGCGCGGGAAGACCCGTGGCCCGGACGCGGTTGTGCTCAGTGGAGAACCCCTGTCCCCGATGAAGGAGCCACCCCCGCCATGCACCACCACAACAACGGGCTCAAGACCGTCCTGCTCCTCGGCGGCCTCTGGGCGGTGCTGCTGGCCATCGGGTGGTTCGTGGCGAGCGGAACGGGCAGCAGCGTCTTCATCTGGGTCTTCGCCCTGATCGGACTGGCCTCGACGGCGTACAGCTACTGGAACAGCGACAAGCTCGCGCTGCGCTCCATGCGGGCCATCCCCGTCACCGAGCAGCAGGCCCCCGGGTACTACCGCATCGTGCGGGAGCTGTCGCACCGGGCGGGACGGCCGATGCCGCGCCTGTTCATCGCACCGACCCTGAGCCCCAACGCGTTCGCCACCGGGCGGAACCCGGAGAACGCGGCGGTCTGCGTGACCGAGGGCATCCTCCAGATGCTCGACGAGCGCGAGCTGCGCGGCGTGCTCGGCCACGAGCTGATGCACGTCTACAACCGGGACATCCTGACGTCCTCGATCGCCGCCGCCGTCGCCGGCATCATCACCTCGGCCGCCCAGTTCCTCCAGTTCACGGCCATCTTCGGCGGCGGCCGGGACGGCGACCGGGGCAACCCGCTGGTGGGCCTGCTGCTGGCCTTCCTGGCGCCGCTCGCCGCGACCGTCATCCAGCTCGCGGTCTCCCGCACGCGCGAGTACGACGCCGACGAGGACGGTGCGCGGCTCACCGGGGACCCGCTGGCGCTCGCCTCGGCCCTGCGCAAGATCGAGACGGGCACCAGCGCCCGGCCGCTGAACCCCGCCGACCAGAAGCTCGTCAACACCTCGCACCTGATGATCGCCAACCCCTTCCGGGGCGGCGCGGCGAGCCTGTTCCGCACCCACCCGCCGACCGCGGACCGCGTGGCCCGGCTCGAGGGCATGGCGGGGATCGGCCGCCGCTGACCTCGCGCGCGCCGGGGGAGACCCCGCCGTGGGGCGATCGCCCCACGGCGTCCGCCGGCCGCTGCGGCATCCGTCCGATGCGGCCGCGACCCCCGGATTCCTAGGCTGGAGCCGTCCCAGCAGATCGGGGGAGGTCTCCACCATGAACACCCAGCACATCGAGACGCTCGTCATCGGGGCCGGCCAGGCCGGCCTCGCCACGGGGCGGCACCTGCAGCGGCTCGGGCGGCCGTTCCTCGTCGTGGACTCCCAGGACCGGGTGGGGGACACCTGGCGGCGCCAGTGGGACAGCCTGCGCCTCTACACGCCCGCCCGGTACGACGGCCTGCCCGGTCTCCCCTTCCCCGCCGACCCCTGGTCCTTCCCCGGCAAGGACGAGGTCGCCGCCTATCTCGAGAGCTTCGCCCTGCACTGGGACCTCCCCGTGCGCACGAGCACCACGGTCGAGTCCGTGGCGGCCCGCCCCGGCGGCGGCTACACGGTGTCCCTCGGCGGGGACACGATGACCTGTGACCACGTGGTGGTCGCGACCGGGACGTTCGGCCGTGCGCCGTCCGTCCCGCCGTTCGCGCAGGACCTCGACCCCGCCATCCTCCAGCTGCACTCCAGCGAGTACCGCCGGCCGGAGCAGCTGCGGCCCGGGAGGGTGCTCGTGGTCGGCGCCTCCCACTCGGGCACGGACATCGCCTACGAGCTCGCCCGCACCCACGAGACCGTCCTGTGCGGACGGGACCCCGGCCAGCTGCCCGTCCGGCTGGAGTCCCGCAGGGCGCGGGTCGCGCTGCCACTGCTGCTGTTCCTGGGACGCCACGTGCTCACCCGCCGCACCCCGCTCGGACGCCGGGCGATGGCCCACGTCCGGTTCCACGGCGCTCCCATGCTGCGGGTCAAGCGGGAGGACCTGCAGGAGCGCGGGGTGCGGCGGGTCACGGACCGCGTCACCGGGGTCTCCGGAGGACTGCCCGTGGTGGGGGAGCATCCGGTGGAGGTCGAGAACGTGGTCTGGTGCACCGGCTTCCGGCAGAGCCTCGGCTGGCTTCCGCCGGGGGTCCTCGACGACAGCGGCTGGCCCCGGGAGTTCCGGGGCGTGGCCCAGGACTCCCCGGGGCTGTACTTCTGCGGACTGAGCTTCCAGTACTCCTTCACCTCCATGCTCCTGCCGGGCGTCGGCCGCGACGCCGAGCACATCGCCCGGCAGATCGCCCGGCGTGCCGCCGGGACGGCGTCCGCGCGGTCCCGGCGACCGCTTCCCGCCCAGCACCGGGGACTATCCTCGGGAGGTGGGGGAGGTGCCCATGGGAGTCGTCGAGGATCTCGCCCGGGCCCGGCAGGCGTACGAGCGCCGTGAGTGGGTCGCGGCGTACGACGCGCTGTCCGGCGCGGACGAGGCCGCCGTGCCGGCCGAGGACTTCACCCGGCTCGCCACCACGGCCTACCTGCTGGGGCGGCTGAACGACTTCATCCAGGCCATGCAGCGGGCCTACACCGCGCACGCCGCGGCCGGGGAGACCCTGGCGGCCGTCCGGTGCGCCGTCCAACTGGCGATGGTGCTGCTCACCAGCGGGGAGGGCGCCGTCGCCGGCGGATGGACGGCACGGGCCCAGCGCATGCTCGCCGACGTGGACGGCGACGTCGTCGAGCGCGGCCAGGTGCTGGCCCCGGTCATGCTCCGCCACGTCCTGGACCAGGAGTACGACCGGGCGCACGAGCTGGCCGTGCAGGTCACCGACTACGGCCGCCGGTACGACGACGCGGACCTGCTCGCCACCGGGCTCAACGTCCAGGGCCGGCTGCTGATGTACGCCGGGAGGGTCCCCGAGGGCCTCGCCCTGCTCGACGAGGCGATGATCGGCATCTCCACCGGGGAGGTCTCCCCGATCGTGGCGGGGTCGACCTACTGCTCGCTGGTCGAGGCATGCCAGGAGGTCTCCGACGTCGGCCGGGCGGCCGAGTGGACCGCGGCCCTCACCGGCTGGATCGAGGCCCAGCCCGGGCTCGTCGCCTTCACGGGACAGTGCGCGGTCCACCGGGGGCAGATCATGCGGCTGCGGGGGGCCTTCCCCGAGGCGGTGGAGGAGTTCCGGCTGGCGGTGGAGCGCTACGAGCGGATCGGGACGCCGGGTCCCGCCGGTCTGGCCATGGACGAGTGCGGCGGTGTGCTGCGCGTGCTCGGCGACCTGCCGTCCGCCGAGGCGGCCTACGCGCGGTCCATCCGCTTCGGCCACGACCCGCAACCGGGACTGGCCCTGCTCTGGCTCGCCCGCGGCCGGACCGCCGACGCCCTGGCCGCGGTGCGGCGGCTGCTGGCCGAGCCGCGCGACCCGGTGCACCGGTCCCGGCTGCTGCCGGCCGCGGTCGAGGTCCTCCTGGCCGGGGACGCGGTGGAGGAGGCGGACGCACTGAGCCGGGAGCTGGCCGCCCTCGCGGAGTCCTTCGGGTGCGCCGGTCTGCGGGCCATGGCCCACCACGCGCGCGGAGGCGTGCTGCTCGCGCTGGACCGCCCCGCCGAGGCCCTGACCGAGCTGCGCGCGGCGATGCTCGGCTGGCAGCGGCTGGAGGCGCCCTACGAGACCGCCCGCGCCCGGGTGCTCGTCGGCGCCGCCCTGCGCGCCCTCGGCGACATCCGCTCCGCCCGTGCCGAACTGGGCGCGGCGCGGCAGGTCTTCCACGAGCTCGGTGCCGCCGCGGACGAGGCGGAGGCGGCGCGGCAGTGCGGTCCGGCGGCCCCGCACGGACTCACGGACCGCGAGGTGGAGGTCCTCCGGCTGGTGGCGACCGGCAGGACCAACCCCGAGATCGCCGCCGAGCTGTTCCTGAGCGAGAAGACGGTCTCGCGCCACCTGTCGAACATCTTCACCAAGCTGGACGTGCAGACCCGCACCGCCGCCGCGGCGTTCGCGTTCGGCCACGGGCTCGTCTGAGCACCGGCGCGCCCGCCGGGGGACGGGCCCGCCGGGTCAGCGGTAGTTGATGAACTGCAGGTCCACCTCGAGCTCCGCGCCCTTCAGGAGCGTGATGACGTCCTGGAGGTCGTCGCGGGACTTCGACGACACCCGGAGCTCGTCGCCCTGGATGGTGGCCTTGACGCCCTTGGGGCCCTCGTCGCGGATGAGCTTGGTGATCTTCTTCGCCTGGTCCTGGGCGATGCCCTCCTTCACGGAGGCCTCGATCCGGTACTCCTTGCCCGAGGCGAAGGGCTCCCCGGCGTCGAGGGACTTCAGGGAGATGCCACGCTTGACCAGCTTCGACTGGAAGACGTCGAGCACCGCGGTGACGCGCTCCTCGGAGTTCGCCTTCATGAGGATCTTCTCGCCGGAGAAGTCGATCTCGGCGCCCACGCCCTTGAAGTCGTAGCGCTGCGCGATCTCCTTCTGGGCCTGGTTGAGGGCGTTGGACACCTCCTGCTTGTCGACCTTGCTGACGACGTCGAACGAGGAATCGCTGGCCATGCTGCCTCCTGTGCTGGGATCGTGGACGGGCGGCGGGCGGCCCGTGGGACTGCCCTCCAGCTTACCGGGCGAGCCCGTCACCGTTTCGTGACCTGCGCTCAAGGAACCGTTCAGGTCGGTCTCCCAGGATGGCGGCATGAGCACACCCCAGGGCCACGACGACGTGGTTCCCGTCCCGGGCCGGGCCCGGCGCGGCGGCGCCGTCGCGGCGACCGCGCTGGCGGCGGTCCTGCTGATGGGCATCGGGCTGGCCCCGGCGGCCACCGCGGCCGAGCCGACGCCGCAGCTGCGGCCGGGCGCCGGCGCCGCGGCCGCCGAGCGGACCGGCTCCGAGATCGACCCGGAGGTGGCGCAGCGGCTGCTCGGCGTCGCCGAGGACCTCGCGGAGGCGGTCACCCACGGCGAGATCACCGCTGAGCAGGCCACCAAGTTCCTCCGGCATGTCTGCGCGCGGCTGGTGCCCTGACCGGTCGCGGCAATTTCGCATCGCGGCGGATCTTCTGTACTGTTGAACTGCTCCCGCACGCGGGGGCGGCCACCACCGGTCCGGACGGGCCGGCGGCAGCACCCCGGCAGATTACCCGAGCGGCCAAAGGGGGCTGACTGTAAATCAGCTGGCAATGCCTACGGGGGTTCGAATCCCTCATCTGCCACGAACGACGGCGCGAAGGCCCCGGTCCGACAGGACCGGGGCCTTCCGCATGTCCGCGGTCCTGTCCGGGCAGTCCCCTGCGGCCGGGACGCCACCGTCCGTCCGGGCCGCGCCCCGTGCCGCCGGAGGGCGGTGCGTCCCGCGGCGGGACGGCCCCGCGCACACCCCGGGCGCGCAGTCCGCATCCCCCGAACCGGGGACACCGGGCGCGGCCCGCCGCGCCGTGTCAGCCTTAACAATTGCTAAGAAGATGAATACCCTTGTAGCTTGAGGCGACAGCATCATCCGGCCACGTGCCAGCACACCCCGAGCCGGCACGTCGGGACCCCCTACACCGGATGACCCGCAGCACGACCGCCCCCGCAGCGCACCCGCCGGCACGCGACGCCGAGGAGGCCGGGACGGCCCGTGCCGCGCGCTGGTACCCCAGGGGCAGGCCCGGGGTTCTGAATGACTTGAGGAGACAGACCGATATGACTGCTGTGAAGAAGTGGGTGGCCGCGGGTTCGTCGGCTGCCGTCCTGGCCGGAGGCCTGTTCCTGGGCGCCCCCGCCGCCCACGCCGACACCTGCGTGGCCCCCGCCGCCAGCACCACGGTGAGCAACCTGGTCACCGCGGCCGACCACCTCTACGACACGGGTGCGCACTTCAACTCGCTCGTCACGGACCAGCAGGTCCTGGCCCAGCTGCAGACGCAGCAGGCCGTGCTGGAGGACGCCATCGTGAACGACGACACCATGGACCGCGCCCGGGCCGCCTGGACCGAGATCCTCAACCTGCAGAAGGCCTACGCCGCCTCGACGGACGACCCCGCCGTGGACGAGGCCTACGCGGCCAGCTCGGCCGCCGCCGCGAACTTCCAGACCGCCGCCACGGAGGCCCGCGCCCAGGGCGAGGTCTTCATGGAGGACGGCGCGGATCTCGTGGCGCTGTTCCAGAACAACTGCGACGTCCTGGGCACCGGCACGGACGGTGCCGGTTCCGGGGACTGGGACGACTCCGACGACTGGACCGGTGCGGGCACCGACACGGGTGCCGGGATGAACCAGGGCATCAACATGCAGACCGCCGAGGAGGGCGGGCTCAGCACGGGTGTGCTGGCCGGCCTGCTCGCCGCCGGCGCGGCCGTGGCCGGGGCCGTCGCCTTCCGGGTCCGCCGCGGGCGCGCCTGATCCAGCACCGCTGACCGCCCTGGTGCCGCGTTCGCGCGGCACCAGGGCGGCGCCGTCTCCCCAGCCGACCCCGGAGGACCACCGCATGGACGCACCCGCCCCGGAGCGCGCCTCCCGCCGCGGTGCGAGCACGCGCTGGGCCGCCGCCGGACTCGGCGCCGCGGCGGTGCTCTCCGCGGTGCTCCTGACGGACCCGTGGGGCGCGGACGGCCCCGACGCCGGAGCCCCGGCCGCGACGGCGACGGCCCCGGCGGAGAACCGCCCGTCGACCCCGGCGGCGACGCCCCGGCTCTCCCCGTCCGCCGGGACGGAGCCGGACCGGCCCGCCGCGGCGGCCCCCGTGCGGCTGACCGTCGAGGACGCCGGGTTCGACGTCGCGGTCCTGCCGCTGGCGCCCAGCGAGCAGGAGCTGGCCTCGGAGCTGCTGGTCCCGCCGGACACCCTGGACGGCTACTGGCTCACCCCGTACGGCGTGCCGGGGGAGGGCTCGGAGAACACCACCTACATCACCGGCCACAGCTGGGAGGGCCGGGACGCCCCGTTCAACCGGCTGAGCGACCCCGGTCTGGTGGGCAGCGAGGTCGAGGTCCGGACGGCCACCGGGACCCTGGAGTACGTGGTGGACTCCGTGGTCACCCACGACAAGACCACCCTCAAGGACAGCGACATCTGGCGGATCGTGCCGGACCGGCTGGTCATCGTCAGCTGCTACACCGAGGACCTGTGGGGCAAGAACGTCGTCCTCACGGCGTCCCCGGCCTGAGCCCGGCCGGGCCGCCCGGCCAGGAGCCGGACACCGGCGCCGAACCCCGCGGCCGGGCACGGCGGGAGGGGGTGCGGCAGCCCTCCTGCCCGCCCGGTCTTGAGCCGGCAGTGAAATCCGGTGCCTCCGGGGGCGTCCGGGCCCTAGGCTGGAGTGCATGGCTACTGTTGACATCACCCAGGACACCCTGGGCCCGACCATCGCCGAGAACGACATCGTCCTGCTCGACTGGTGGGCCGAGTGGTGCGGACCCTGCAAGCAGTTCGCACCGACCTACGAGGCCGCCTCGGAGAAGCACGAGGACATCGTCTTCGGGAAGGTGGACACGGAGGAGCAGCAGATGCTCGCCGCGTCGGCCCAGATCTCGTCGATCCCCACCCTCATGGCCTTCCGCGAGGGCATCCTCGTGTTCTCCCAGCCCGGCGCCCTGCCCGCCTCGGCCCTCGACCAGGTCATCGACGCCGTGAAGGGCCTCGACATGGAGGAGGTCCGCGCGGAGGTCGCCAAGCAGTCCCAGGACGCGACCAACGCCTGAGCGCGGCACCGCGACCGCACGACCACGCCGAGCACGACGACGCCGGGCCCCACCTCCGAGGAGGTGGGGCCCGGCGTCGTCGTGCGCGGGGCGTGCGCCCGGCGCCGTCGCGGCTCAGACGACGCCGGCGACGCCGAACAGCGAGCCGAGCGCGAAGGTGGCCACCAGGGCCAGCGCCCCGCCCACCACGACGCGCAGCACCGCGCGGCCCTGCTGCGGGGTGTCGCCGAGCCGGGCGCCGAGCCAGCCGGTGGCCGCCAGCGCGGCGAGCACGGCCACGAAGGTCACGGGGATCCGCCAGGCCTCCGGCGGCAGCAGGATCGCCAGCATGGGCAGCGCCGCCCCGACCAGGAAGGCCAGCGCGGAGGCGACCGCCGCCCCCCACGGGCTGACGATGTCGTCCTCGTCGATGTTGAGCTCCGCGTCGAGGTGCGCCGCCAGGGCGTCGTGCTCGGTGAGCTCCACGGCCACCTGCCGGGCCGTCCCCGCGGACAGCCCCTTGGACTCGTAGATCCCCGCGAGCTCCTGCAGCTCGGCCTCGGGCATGTCGACCAGCTCCTGCCGCTCCTTCTCGATCAGGGCCCGGTGCGAGTCCGCCTGGCTGGACACGGAGACGTACTCGCCCTGGGCCATGGACAGGGCACCGCCGACCAGGGCCGCGCCGCCGGCCAGCAGGATCGCGCTGGTGCTCGTCGTGGCGCCGGCCACGCCGACCACCACCGCCGCCACCGAGACGATGCCGTCGTTGGCGCCCAGGACCCCGGCGCGCAGCTTGTTCATCCGCTCGGTGTAGCCCGCACCGTGCGGCTCCTCGATCACGTGTTCGGTCGTCATGGCTCCATTCAACGCCCGCGGGCCCCGCCGTGCCAGCAAGGACAGGGTGTCCTCACCGGCGCCGGTGGTCCTCCGGGTGCAGCCGCGGGGCGAAGGAGGGCTTGCGGAAGCCCGAGGCGCGCAGCAGGCGCACCACCCGCTGCCGGTCGCCCCGCCAGGGCTCCAGCAGCTCGAGCATCCGGCGGTCGTCGCCGGGGCGCCGGTCGAAGAACCAGCACACCGTGTCCGCCAGGTGGAAGTCGAAGACGCTGACCGAGTCCGGGTCCCCGTGGGTGCACTGGACGATCTCCGCGACCGTCCAGGGCCCGAGCCCGGGGACGGAGCGCAGCGCGCGGTGCAGCTCGGCGTCCAGGGGAGCACGGCCCAGGCGCTCGAGGGCGGCGGCCCGCTCCGCCACGCGCCGGACCGTGGCGGCCCGGGCGCCGTCCACGCCCGCCCGGTGCCACTCCCACGCCGGCACCCGCCGCCAGGCCTCGGCGGCCGGGGGGACCCGCATCCCCTCCGGGGCGGGGCCCGGGGCGGGCTCGCCGTGGCGCCGCACGAGCTGCCGGTGCGCGGCCACGGCCTCGCGCACGGTGACGCGCTGCTCCAGCACCGAGAGCACGGCGCGGTCCAGCACCCGGCCGGTCGAGGGCAGCCGCAGCCCCGGGTGGTGGTGCCGGGCCGTGCGCAGCCGGTGGGGCAGCGCCCGGAACGCGTCCGAGGCCTCGAACCGCTCCCACGCGTCCTCCGCGCCCGCCCAGCGCGGTGCCTCGCGGAGGAACTCCTCGGCGCCCGGGCCCCAGGCCCGCACGTGCACGGGCCGCTGCAGGGGGCGGCCGGCCCCGGTGCGGGAGAAGCGGGCCGTGACCGGGCCCGCCGCGGTGCGGGCCGTGACCCACACGACGTCGGGAGCCGCGACCCGGACCAGGGGGTCGGCGCTGCCGCGGCCCAGCACGCCCAGCGTCTGGCCCAGGTGCAGGGCGCCCTCCGGGTCCCACACGAGCTCGGCGTCCGGGCCGGCCGGGTGCCGGCGGGCGGGCGGGGGAGCGGTGAGGGCCATGAGACCATGATGGCAGTCCTGTCCGACGGCGCCCCGCCCCGAGGAGGCCATGCCCGCCACCGCGCTCCGCCGCCCCGCCCCGCCGGCCGGCCCCGTGCCGCTCACCGGGCGGGCACGGCTGGTGCCCCCGGCCGTGGGAGTGCTGGTCCTCGTGCTGTACCTGTGGTGGTCCCTGCTCCAGTGGCACCGCTGGGAGGTCCCCTCCTGGGACCTCGGGATCTTCACCCAGCTCGCCAAGTCCTACGCCGCCGGGCAGGGCCCCGTGGTGCACATCAAGGGCCACGGCGCGAACCTGCTGGGCGACCACTTCCACCCGATCCTGGTGCTGCTGGGCCCGGTCTACGCGCTGTTCCCCTCCGCGCTCACCCTGCTCGTGGTCCAGGACGTGCTCGTGGCCGTCTCCGCATGGGCCCTGACCCGGTGCGCGGTCCGGGCGCTGGGCGCGGCCCCGGGCGCGGCCCTGGGCCTGGCCTACGGCCTGAGCTTCGGGCTGCAGGCCGCCGTGTCCGTGCAGTTCCACGAGGTGGCCTTCGCCCTGCCGCTGCTGGTCCTCGCCCTCGGCGGCCTGGTGGAGCGGCGGTGGACGGCGGCCGCGCTGTGGGCCGCCCCCGTGGTGTTCGTCAAGGAGGACCTGGGCGTCACGGTCGCGGTGCTCGGCCTGGTGCTCGCCGGCCGCGCGCACCGGGAGGCGGGCGGGGACCGCCGGCCGGTGCTGCTGGGGCTGGCGCTCGCCGTGTGGGGCGCGGGCTGGTCGGTGCTCGCGGTGACCGTGGTGCTGCCCGCCCTCAGCCCGGACGGCCGGTTCGCGTACGCGGACCGGCTGGACCTCGCGGGTGCCGCCGCCGACCCTCTCGGGGCCCTGGTGTCCCTCGTGGTGCCGTCCCAGAAGGCGCTCACCTGGCTGACGGTGCTGGCCGTGGGGGCGGTGGTCGCGGTGCGCTCACCGCTGGCGCTCGTGGCGCTGCCCACGCTGCTCTGGCGGATGCTCTCCCCGAACCACGGCTACTGGGGCACGGGGTGGCACTACAGCGCCGTCCTCATGCCCGTCGTGCTCATGGCGCTGCTCGACGCCGTGCTGCTGCTGCGCGGCGGCCGGCTCCACCGGCTCGCCCGGGCCGCGCCGGCGCTGGCCCTCGTCGTCGCGCTCCTGCTCCTCCCGGGGCGCCCGCTGGCCGACCTCGCGGACCCCGCATCCTACCGGCCGGACCCGCGGGCGGACGCCAAGAGCGCGCTCGTCCGGGCCGTCCCGGAGGGCGCCGCGGTGGCCGCGGACCTGACGCTCCTGCACCACCTCGTGCCCCGCGCGCAGGTGCACTGGCTGGGCTCCGAGGGCGACCCCGCCCCGGAGTACGTGGTGGTCGACCGGATCGGCGCCACGTGGGGCGGGAATCCCCCGGAGGACGTCGCCGGCTGGGCCCGGCAGCGCTACGGCGCCGAGTACACGGTGGTGCGTGACGAGAAGCACCTCGTGCTGGTGCGCCGGCGGGGCTGAGCGCGCCGCCCGGTGCGCTAGACTGGTCGGACCGAATCCGGTCACTCCCTCACTTTCTCGTGCAACGCGATGCCATGACGCGCATCGTGTTCGGCGGCGGCCCGTGCCGCGCCGTGTCCGACGCTCCCGTCCCCGGACGGGGCTCCAAGTGGTTGGCAGGGACGTCCGGACACCCCGACCGTGGCCGACGCCCCCGGACCCGCTCCCGGGCCGCCACCAGCACAGATCACGAGGTATCTCTCCATGACCGTCGACACCCCCAGCACCGCCGGCACCGCCGAGGAGCACACCACCACCTTCGCCGAGCTCGGCATCGACCCCCGGGTGCTCGCCACCCTGGACGAGGTCGGCTACGAGAACCCCACGCCCATCCAGGCCGCCACCATCCCGGTGCTGCTGCAGGGCCAGGACGTGGTGGGCCTGGCCCAGACCGGCACCGGCAAGACCGCGGCCTTCGCCGTGCCCGCGCTGTCCCGGCTCGCCGAGCTCTCCGACGTCCACGGCGTCTCCCGCGACACGCAGGTCCTGGTGCTCGCCCCGACCCGCGAGCTCGCCCTCCAGGTCGGCGAGGCGTTCTCGTCCTACGCCACCCACCTCGAGGACTTCACCGTCCTGCCGGTCTACGGCGGCTCCCCCTACGGCCCGCAGCTGGCCGGTCTGCGCCGCGGCGCCCAGGTGGTCGTCGGCACGCCCGGCCGCGTGATCGACCACCTGAAGAAGGGGTCCCTGGACCTCTCCCACCTGCAGTACGTGGTGCTCGACGAGGCCGACGAGATGCTCCGGATGGGCTTCGCCGAGGACGTCGAGGAGATCCTCTCGCAGACCCCGGTCGAGAAGCAGGTGGCGCTGTTCTCCGCGACCATGCCCCCGGCCATCCGCAAGATCGCCAAGAAGTACCTGCGGGACCCGCAGGAGATCGCCGTCAAGGGCAAGACCACCACGGGCACCAACACCCGCCAGCGGTACCTGCAGGTCATGGGCTCCCACAAGATGGAGGCCATGACCCGGATCCTCGAGGTCGGGGACTACGACGGCGTCATCGTCTTCGTGCGCACCAAGGCCGCCACCGAGGAGGTCGCCGACCGGCTCAAGGCCCGGGGCTACGCGGCCGCCGCCATCAACGGCGACATCCCGCAGAACATGCGCGAGCGCACGGTCGAGGCCCTGCGCGAGGGCAAGATCGACGTCCTCGTGGCCACGGACGTGGCGGCCCGCGGTCTCGACGTCGAGCGGATCTCCCTCGTGGTCAACTACGACATCCCGCACGACACCGAGTCCTACGTGCACCGGATCGGGCGCACCGGCCGCGCCGGGCGCTCCGGCGAGGCGATCCTGTTCATGACCCCCCGGGAGAAGTACCTGCTGCGGGCGATCGAGAAGGCCACCCGCCAGCCCGTGGAGCTCATGCGGATGCCCTCCACGGAGGACGTGAACCAGACCCGCAAGGACAAGTTCGCCCAGCAGATCACGGACACCATGGAGTCCGAGGACCTCGCCCAGTTCCGGGAGCTCGTGGAGCAGTACCAGGCCGAGCACGACGTCGACGCGGTGGAGATCGCCGCCGCGATCGCCGTGATGGCCCAGGACGGTCGGCCCTTCTTCGTGGAGGAGCTGCCCGAGCCGGTGCAGCGCACCCGTGACCGGGACCGCCCGGGACGGGACGGCGACGACCGGCCGCGCCGCGAGCCGCGCACCGAGAAGGGCATGGCCACCTACCGGCTGTCCGTCGGGCACCGGCACCGCGTCTCGCCGGGATCCGTGGTCGGAGCCCTCACCAACGAGGGCGGCCTGAGCGGCGAGCAGATCGGGGCGATCGACATCCGCTCCACCCACACCCTGGTGGGCCTGCCCGAGAACCTGCCGGCCTCGACCCTCGACCGGCTCTCCCGCACGCGCATCAACGGTGAGCTCATCCAGCTCGAGGCCGACCGCGGCCCCGGCGGCGGCGGCCGGGGCCGGCCCCGCAGCACCTCGTCCTCCTACCAGGACCGGCCCCGCCGGGGCGGCGGGGCCCGCGGCGAGGACTCCCGCGGCGGCTACCAGGGCAAGCGGTCCGGGTTCTCCGCGGGGGACCGGGACGGCGACAAGCCGTTCCGCAAGCCGCGCCACAAGAAGTACTGAGCCCGGGGCGGGAATCCGCACCGGCACAGCAGGGGACGGGCCGCACGGCCCGTCCCCTGCGTCGTCCTCCTCGCGCGGAGGCCGCAGAGCCCGGCCGGTGGCCGGCGTGGTGAGTCGACGGCGGTGCCGAGGAGCGGGCCCGCGGGTGCCGGCGCTGCCCGCGGCCCGGCTGCCGGGCAGGCCGTCGGCGCGGGCACGGCCCCGGTCGCCCCGGGACGGGCGGCTGCGGTGCTCGCCGCGGGCGGGATCACGGGCTGTCGGCTGGGGCGCTCCCGTCCGCGGCGAGGGGAACGGGGGTCACCCAGACGGCCCGTGACTCCTCGGCCGGGATGACGACCGGCTCGGGCTCGCCGTCGAGGACAGCGGTGGTTCCCCCGTCGTCGTCGTGGCCCGTGACGGTCAGCGTGGTGCCCGGCGCGATCCCCTGGTCCCGCAGCCGGGCCAGGAGCCGTGGGTCGGCGTCCGAGACGCGGATGCTCCGGTAGACGCCCGGCGTCGTCCCGGAGAGCCGGGTGGTCCCGGGCGGGTGGCGGACGGCCCCGTCGGCCGTGGGGATGGGGTCGCCGTGCGGATCGGCGGTGGGGCGGCCGAGCCGGGCGTCGATGCGCTCGATCATGGCCTCGGAGGCGGCGTGCTCGAGGCGCTCCGCCTCCTCGTGGACCTCTTCCCAGGCGTAGCCGAGCGTGCTGACGAGGAAGGTCTCCAGCAACCGGTGGCGGCGCACCATGGCGATGGCGTGCTGCTCCCCGCGGGCGGTGAGCGTGACCGGCCGGTAGGGCCGGTACTCGACGAGTCCCTGGAGGGCCAGGCGCTTGACGGTGTCGGTGACGTTGGGGGCGGTGGTGCCCATGCGCTCGGCCAGGCCCTTGGTCGTGATCGGTGGGTCTCCCCACTCGGTGGCCGACCAGATGGCTTTGAGGTAGTCCTGGGCGACCGGGGTGATCTCGCTCGGGTCCATGGTGACCACGCTACCGGGCGCCCCGGTCTCAGCCCGCCCCGGTGGCGGTCAGCACGATCAGGGCCAGGTTCAGGGCCACGATCAGGGCCACGACTCCCCAGGCGATCATGGTCAGCGCCTTCCTGTTGACGAAGTTCCCCATCAGCGCGCGGTCGCTGCTCAGCCGCACCAGGGGGACCAGGGCGAAGGGAATGCCCAGGCTCAGCAGCACCTGCGAGAGCACCAGCGCCCAGGTCGGGTCCACCCCGGCGGCGATGACGACGAGGGCCGGGACCAGGGTCAGCAGCCGTCGGGTGAGGACGGGAATGCGCAGGTGCAGCAGCCCGCCCATGACGGCCGCCCCGGCGTAGCACCCCACCGAGGTCGAGGCGAGGCCGGAGGCCAGCAGCCCGATGCCGAAGACGATCCCGATGCCGGGGCCCAGCGCGGCGGCGATCGCCGCGTGGGCCCCTTCGATGCTGTCGGTGCCGGGCACCCCGGCCAGGTTGCCGGCGGCCAGCAGCAGCATCGCGATGTTCACGGACCCCGCCACCAGCAACGACAGCAGCACGTCCCACCGGGTGGCGCTCAGCAGCCGGGGGAGGGCCGCCCGGGGAGGCGGGTGTCCGTGGCGGTCCCTGGCCAGGGCGGAATGGGCGTAGATGGCGTGGGGCATCACCGTGGCCCCGAGCATGCTCGCGGCCAGCAGCACGGTCTGGGTGCCCTCGAACCGCGGGACGATCCCGGCCGCGGCCTCGCCCCAGGAGACCGGGCCGACGAAGAGGCCGGCGACGAACCCGGCCGTGATGACCAGGAGCAGACCGGTGATCACGAACTCGAAGTGGCGGGGCCCGCGGCGGCTCTGGACGGCCAGCAGGACCATGGAGACCGCGCCGACGATGACTCCCCCCGGCAGGAGTGGAAGGCCGAAGAGGATGTGCAGAGCGATCGCCCCGCCGATCACCTCGGCCAGGTCCGTGGCCGCGGCCACCAGCTCGGCCTGGACCCAGTAGGCCAGCCGCCGGCCCCGGGGCAGACGGTCGCCCAGCAGCTCGGGCAGGCTGTGCCCGGTCACCAGGCCGACCTTGGCGGAGAGGTACTGGATGAGCACGGCCATGCCGTTGGCGGCCACGAGGACCCACACCAGGAGGTATCCGAACCGGGCGCCGGCCGTGAGGTTGGCCGCCACGTTGCCCGGGTCCACGTAGGCGACCGCGGCCACGAACGCCGGTCCCAGCAACCACGGCAGGGGTTGGTGCCGCACCCACCGGTCCCCGGGGGCGGCGGCGGAGATTCCTGTGGAGCCGGTGCGGCCCGTCCTGACGCTCATGAAAAGTTAAGCTACACGAACTTCACGGCGCGGGACAGGCAGCCGTGGCGGCCCGGGGTGAACGGTCTGGCCCTCCCGGTGCCTCCGGCACGTCGTCGTCCCCGCCACGGGCCGGACTGTGCGGGACTGCGCCGGTGACCGGGCCGGTGGTGGCCGGTCCCGCGCACGGGGGCGGGCGGGGTGTGCGTCCGAGGGGTCGCGGTCCTCGTCCGCGGCCCCTCGTCCGCGGCCCTCGTCCGCGGCCCCGGGGCATGCCCGCCCGCTGCCGGAGCGTACAGCGGTTCATGTACCATCGAGGGATGTCCACGGTGACCCTCGCCCACACGTCAGCGCTGTCCCGGCTGGGCGCTGCCCTCGCGGACGGGACGCGGACCCGGATCCTGCTGGAGCTGCGCGCCGCCCCGGCCCGGCCCTCGGAGCTGGCCCGGGCCCTCGGCGTCTCCAAGCAGGTGATGTCCAACCAGCTGGCCTGCCTGCGCGGGTGCGGACTGGTCACAGCGACCTCCGCAGGGCGCGGCACCTGGTACTCCCTGGCCGACCCCCGCCTCGGCGCCGCCCTGGGGGACCTGCTCGACCTGGTGGTCACCGTGGACCCCGACTGCTGCTCCCCGGAAGGATGCACCTGCGCATGACCCCACTGTCCCTGGGCCCGAAGCCCCTCACGACCGACCGGCGGACGGTCCTGCACCGGCGGGTGCGCTGGATCGTGGCCGGCACCATCACCTACAACGTCCTCGAGGCGGTCATCGCCCTGACCGCCGGCACCATCGCCTCCTCCGCGGCGCTGATCGGCTTCGGCCTGGACTCGATCGTGGAGGTCCTCTCGGCCGCGGCCGTGGCCTGGCAGTTCGCCGCCCCCGACCCGCACCGCCGGGAGAAGGTGGCCCTGCGGGTGATCGCCTTCTCCTTCTTCGGCCTGGCCGCCTTCGTCACCGTCGACGCGCTGCGCACGCTGCTGGGTGCCGCCGAGCCCGAGCACTCCCCGGTCGGCATCGGCCTGGCCGCCGTCAGCCTGGTGGTCATGCCCCTGCTGTCCTGGTTCGAGCGCCGCACCGGACGCGAGCTGGGCTCGGCCTCGGCGGTGGCCGACTCGAAGCAGACCCTGATCTGCAGCTATCTCTCGGCCGTGCTGCTGGTGGGCCTGGTGCTCAACAGCACGCTGGGCTGGACCTGGGCCGACCCGCTGGCCGCCCTGGTCATCGCCGGGTTCGCTCTCCGGGAGGGCCTGGAGGCCTGGCGCGGGGACGCCTGTTGCACCCCGGTGTCCGTGCTCGTCGGCGACGAGGACGGTGAGGACGGGCACGGCGAGGGGTGCGCCGACGGGTGCGGCCCCGGCTGCTCCTGCTGCGCCCCCTGACCCCGGGAGCTCTCCTCGCCGGTGCAGGTGCCGGTCGGCCCCCGCACCGGCTGTGGCCTGGATGTCCCGGCCCGGGCCAGGGCGGCCGCATCCCCGGATCGTCCGGTCCCGGGGGAGGGCCGCTCATCGGTGCGACCGGGTGTTTCGCCCGGGTCCTGGGGCAGCTTCCGGGCGGAGGGGTCGATCGTGGACGGGTCACTCGTGGACGGGTTCGCCGGTGAGCCGGTGGTCGGCGTGGTTGACGATCTCGGCCACCAGCCGGTGGAGGTGGCCGTCGGGCACGGAGTAGATCACGTGCCGGCCCTGTTTGCGGGCCTCCACCAGCCCGGACATCCGCAGCTTGGCCAGGTGCTGGGACACCACCGTGCGGGCCGCCCCCGTGGCCTCCACCAGTTCGGTGACGGTGTGCGGCCGGTGGGTGAGCTGCCACAAGAGGTGCAGCCGGGTGGGCTCGGCCAGCATCCGCAGCGTGGCCGCGGCCGACTCCAGCAGCTCCGGGCTGGGGACGACCGGGTGCACCCGGGACGGTGGCACGGGGGCGGGCGCGGGGTTCTCAGCAGCGGTGGGCACGCGACCCATCCTCTCCTGCCGCCCCGGTCGCCGTCGCCACGGTCGCAGGCGCGACGGTCGCACTCGCAAGGGAGCCGGGGCGCGGCCAGGAGAGCCGGGCCGCACCTGTCCCGAGGGCGGTGATCACCGTCAGGGCGGTCGCGGCGGCCCCGAGCCCGCCCTGGGCCCCGACCCACCCGGCGAGGGGGTAGGTGAGCACGAAGCAGGCGTGGGAGAGGGAGAACTGGGCGGTGAACACGTAGGGGCGGGTGTGCTCGTCGGTGGCATCGCGCAGCACCCTCGCCGAGGGGGTGAGGATCATGGAGGTGCCCGCGCCCAGCACCAGCCACAGGCCCAGCAGCACCCCCCACCCGGTGCCGGGCCGGAAGGAGAACACCGTGGTGGCGACCATGGTCACCGCCAGCACCGCCGCCCCGGTGAGCATCACCGTGCGGGTCCCGCACCGCTCGAGCACGCCCGGGGCGGCCAGCGCCACGAGCATGGGGCCGATGCCGTAGGCGGCCAGGGCGATCGCCAGGTCCGTCGCGGATCGCCCGAGCACGTCACGGAGGTAGACCACCGTGTTCACCAGCACCAGGGCGGTGGGGGCGGCTACCGCCAGGTCCAGGGCCAGCAGGGACCGCAGCCGCGGGGTGGCGACGAAGATCCGGGCGCCCAGGGTGGTGCGGTGCCACACCGAGCCCTGCGCCCCGGTGACGGTGCGGGAGACGGGCAGGGCGGTGGTGGCGACCACGAGTGCTGAGACCACGAACCCGCCCGCGGTCCCCCGGAACAGGTCGTGGTAGCTGAGCACGCTCAGCAGCACCGCCGCCGCCATCGGGCTCACCAGCGACTCCAGGTCGTAGGCCAGCCGCGACAGCGACAGCGCGTTCGTGTAGTCGCGCTCGGCCGGCAGCACGGCGGGGATCACCGACTGGAAGGCCGGGGTGAAGGTCGCCGAGGCCGCCTGCAGCACGAACACCACCGCGTAGACCTGCCACACCTGGTCGATGAACGGCAGGCACAGGGCCATGGCCGCCCGGACCACATCGGCGCCGATCAGCACCGGTCTGGGCGGGAGCCCCGCCACCAGGGCGTTGACCACCGGGGCGATCCCGACGTAGGCGATCATCTTGATCGTCAGCGCCGTGCCCAGCACCGCACCGGCGCCCGCGCGCTGCGGCCGCCGCTGCACGCTCAGCTGACGAGGTGGTGGATCTCGTGGTCGACTTTGTGGCGCCCGGAGACGTGCAGCAGCTTTCGCGCCAGGTCGTTCTCGAAGCGGTGCAGCTCGTGCAGGACCAGACCGATCTTCATCGCGTCGCCTCCGCGGGGATCTCGTGGACGTCCTCGTCGGCTGCTGCCGACGTGGGCTGCCGGCGGTCCGGCACCCCACGTCGGAGACGGGCGCCGCAGCAGTGGTGGTCGGGGCCCGGGACGGACCCTCGGCCGGGGCGGTCTTCTCGATCCGGGCGGCGGCGGTTGTGAGGATCGGCTGCTCGGAGGTTGCGTCCCAGTCGGTGAACGTCCCCGTCTTCTCCCCCCAGGTCGCCGCCGGCAGCACCACGTCGGCCAGCCGGGCGGTCCCGGACAGGACGATGTCCTGGACCACCCGCAGCAGCCGTCCGGTGCCTCCGAGGATGCGCGCGGCTTCGCGGACGTGCTCCGCCGGGATGTCGCAGATCGTGGAGACGGCCTCGGGAGTGTACTCCTGCACCCGTTCCTGCAGCTCGGCGCAGCCCACGGCGTGGGCGTCGAGGTGGTCGTGGTCCACCCGGTCGTGGGCGATGACATCGTGCAGCAGCCCGTTCATCAGCGCCGCGTCGGTGCCCGGGCGCGGGGCCAGGTGCACCGTGGCGTGCCGGGCCACGGCGGTGGGACGGGGGTCCACGCGGATGATCTGCGGTGGGGTGGGACCGGCCGGCCGGTCGCGGGACGCGCTGGCCTGCCACCCGGAGAGGTCCTCCGGGCTCCGCCGGCCGTGGTCGACCCGGTCGACCGCCGGGTCCCGCCGCGCCGGCCCCGCCCGCGCTACCGGACGGAGTCCTCGCCGGCCCAGGCCTCCGCGTAGAACAGGGGGGAGCGCGAGCCCAGCAGCTCCGCGTAGGGGCCCGGCGGCAGGGCCTGCGCGGAGCCCTCCGGGATCTCGGTGGTGAAGGCGGACACCCCCAGCCCGGCCGAGCGCTCCTCCAGGGCCAGGCCGGCGGCCTCCAGGAGCGTGGGGAACATGCTCAGCTGGTCCACCCGGGGGCGCAGCGCGGTGTCGCCGTCCTCGCCCGGAACCCGGATCCGGTTGAAGATCGTGCGGTCGTCGTGGTCGTCCAGCTGCTCGTGGAACGCGTCGCCGGCGCTCATGTGCTTGAGGTGGTCGCCCATGATCACCACGGCGGTGTCCTCGAGGTAGCCCCGCTCCGCCATGTGGGCGACGAAGCCGGCCACCTGGGTCATGGAGCAGGCGAACACCGAGGTGACCTCGCTGCGCGTGTCCACGGGGCAGTAGTCGTAGACGTGCACGGGTTCGTGGGTGTCCAGGGTCAGCACGGTGAGGTTGAACGGCCGGCCGGTCCGCTCCGCCTCGGCGTGCAGCTCGTCGACCTCGTCCTTGGCGTGGGCCATGAGCCGTTCGTCGCTCAGGCCCCAGTCGCTGCGGAAGTTCTTCTCGGGTTCGCCGGCGGCGCGCCAGTCGGAGAGGTCCTTGATCTCGGTGTAGC
Source organism: Kocuria oxytropis (assembly GCF_040981195.1). Lineage (NCBI taxonomy): Bacteria > Bacillati > Actinomycetota > Actinomycetes > Micrococcales > Micrococcaceae > Kocuria > Kocuria oxytropis. The sequence goes on from NZ_JAVFXA010000005.1 coordinate 155,433, forward strand.
CGTGGCTGCCCAGGAAGGTGTCCTTCGCGGCGAAGGAGGCGTTGGCCCCGCCGAGGAAGACGTTGCGGTAGCCGTGCTCCGCCAGGACGTCGCCCAGGCAGCGGACCCCTCCCAGATAGGTGCCGACGTCGCCGCCGAGCGCGTTGAGGGCGCCGCTGCCCTCCGCGGAGCCGAGCCCCTTCAGCGGGATGCCGCACTGTGTCGAGGCGAGCCCCGACATGGTCCAGCCGCCGCCCCGGTACTGCTGGAGCCCGGTCACGCTCCGCCAGCCGTCCGCGGGACGGGTGACCTCCTTCAGGGGGACGAACGCGTCCTTCTCGAAGAGCTGGTCGTCCGCGAGGGTGGCCTCACCGGACTCGAGGTAGACCAGCACCAGGTTGCGCCGCCGCTCGTCCCCGGTGACGGTCGGCTCCACGTAGTGGTCGCGGAGGTCGTACTGGGAGTTCCCCGCCCGGATGTATTCGCCCACGCCCACCGTGGTGGCGAAGGCCGTGGTGCCGCCGACGACGACCGCGGCCACCAGGGCGGTGGAGACGGTGCGCACGATCCACGGTGAGCGGGCAGGACGCAGGTCGCCGCCGGAGCGGCGGCGCCTGCGGCGCCGCACGTGCTGCCACAGCGCGATCCCGGCGGTGACGAGCACGGGGATGACGCCGATCCCCAGGATGCCGATCCAGACGATGGGTCCGCCCCCGCCGTCGAGCTCCACGGAGACGAGGTTCAGGAGCATCTGGCCCACGGAGATCTCGCCCCAGAAGAACCGGATGCCGACGGCGGCCATGAGCAGGGCGAGCCCCGCCCAGACCAGGAGGTAGACCAGGAGGCGTCCCGCGAGGACGCCGGCTCGTCGGAGCACAGGGACCATCCGGCCGGTCATGGCACCACCTCGCGTTCCGGATGCCTGCGTGCGACGGACACCTGTGACATCTGTCTCGTTCTCGGCTCAGGGGAGTCGAGTACCGCTACGTTACCCGTTTCTGCGGCCGATGGCCGAGCCGTGGGCTCCGGCGCCGCCGCCCGCCCTGCCGGCGACCGGTGCGCCCGCCGCTCGCCGGCAGCCCCCCGATCGGACCCGGAAACCGTGCCCGGTCAGGCCGGACGGGACGCCGCCGGGACGGCCGGAACGTGCTGTCCGGCGATTTTGGTTCTGCCGAAACGTGCTGGTAGAGTCTTCGTCGTTGCCCCGATAGCTCAGTGGTAGAGCGCCATCTTGGTAAGATGGAGGTCCCGGGATCGATTCCCGGTCGGGGCTCTCGTGATGAGATCCCGCGGCCCGGCCGACCAGGCCGAACGCCGCGGTGTCCCATCCCTCTGGCGGTGTAGCTCAGCTGGTTAGAGCGCACGACTCATAATCGTGAGGTCGACGGATCGAGCCCGTCCACCGCTACGGCGCAAGGCCCGTGACCCCCGGTCACGGGCCTTTGTCGTACCCGGGGCGCGGGCGCCGGTCACGCCCGGACGGGTCACGGCCGGCGCCGGACCTCCCGCCGGCCCCGGCGCACCCCCAGCTCGAAGGCCGTGAACGCCACCAGGGTCACCGCGAGCAGCGGCAGCACGAACCAGGCCATGACCGCGGTGAAGCCCGCCAGCGCGTCGTGCGCCGTGGCGGCGAGGACCACGTACCCCGTGTAGGCCAGGTAGAGGCCCACGAAGAGCCCGCCCTCCCAGCGGGCCACCGCGAAGCCGGTGAAGGCCACGGGCAGGAGGGCCACGGACGCGGCCAACATCACCGGGATGTCGAGGGCCGCCGCGGCACCCGAGACGGGGATGCCCCGGCCCGAGAGCAGTGCCGGCAGGCCGAGCACCACCCCGATGTTGACGATGTTGCTGCCCACCACGTTGCCCACGGCCAGGTCGCGCTCACCGCGGCGCACGGCGATGACCGACGTCGCCAGCTCCGGCAGCGACGTCCCCACGGCGACGACGGTCAGCCCCACCACCAGGCCGCTCACGCCCAGGCCGGTGGCGATGCTCACCGCCCCCTCCACGAGCAGCGTGGCGCCCGCGACCAGCAGCGCGATCCCCAGGACCACGAGCAGCAGCGACCGTCCGGCCGCCGGGGCCGGCCTTCCCGCACCGGCCTCGGCGGGCGCGGCGCGGCCCGGGGCGGCAGGACTCCCGTCCGGCGCCACCGCCCGGGCGGCGAGCCCGGCCTCGCGCCGGCCGAGGACGACCGTCAGGGCCGTGTGCGCCACCACGGCGCCGAGCAGGACCAGGCCGTCCACCGCGCCGATCCGCCCGTCGAGGGACACGAGCAGCAGCCCGATCGACAGGCCCACCATCCAGGGCAGGTCGATCCGCACCAGCCGCTGCTTCACGACCAGCGGCAGCACGAGCGCGGAGAGCCCGAGGATGAGCAGGACGTTGGCGATGTTGCTGCCCACCACGTTGCCGACCGCCAGTCCCGGTTCCCCGCGCAGCACGGCGCCCACGGACACGGCCAGCTCCGGGGCGGACGTGGCCGCCGAGACCACGGTGAGCCCGACCACCAGCGAGGAGATCCCCACCCGGCGGGCGAGCGCGGAGGCGCCCCGCACCAGGAGCTCCCCGCCCAGGACCAGCAGCACCAGCCCGGCGAGGATCCGGCCCACGTCCAGCAGATCCATGGCCAGGAGTGTACGGGGCCGGGACGCGGCGGGGCGCCGGGCGGGGCGCGCCCCCGTAGACTGGGCGCGTCCCGCCGCGTGCGCGCGGCCCCGTCCAGCGAGGAGCTGCCATGCCCGTGAACCCCGATCTCGTCGGGCGGACGTACCCGCCGGCCGAGCCCTACAGCGTGGGGCGTGAGGCCATCCGTGACTTCGCCCGCGCGGTCCAGGCCGGTCACCCCGCCCACCACGACGTCGAGGCGGCCCGCTCCCTCGGCCACGCCGACCTCGTGGCGCCGCCCACCTTCGCGATCGTCGTGGCCCAGCGTGCCGACGCCGCGCTGATCGCCGACCCCGAGGCCGGCATCGACTTCTCCCGCGTGGTCCACGCCGACCAGCGCTTCACGCACCACCGCCCGATCGTCGCCGGGGACGAGCTCGTGGCCGAGCTGCACGTGGACCAGGTCCGGGCCATGGGCTCCGGGGCCATGGTGACGTCCCGGGCCGAGATCCGTGCGGCCGACGGCGAGCACGTCGCCACCACCGTGTCGTCCCTGCTGGTGCGAGGAGAGGACCGGTGACCGTGCGCATCGACTTCGACAGCCTCGAGAAGGGCCAGGAGATCGGGCAGCGGCGGATCGAGCTCTCCCGCGCGGACCTGGTCCGGTACGCGGGGGCCTCCGGCGACCTGAACCCCATCCACTGGAACGAGGAGTTCGCCCGTTCCGTGGACCTGCCCGACGTCATCGCCCACGGGATGCTGACCATGGGCGCCGCCGTGCAGCTCGTGACGGACTGGGCCGGTGACCCGGGCGCCGTCGTCGACTACCAGACGCGCTTCACCAAGCCGGTGGTCGTGCCCAACCGGTTCGGGACCGCTGTCGAGGCCTCCACGGCCCTGACGGTCTCGGGGAAGATCGGCGCCCTCGACGACGCCGCCCGCACCGCGCGCGTGGACCTCACGGTGACCGCCCCGGACCTCTCCGCGGAGGACGCCGATCCCGCGACCGCCGCCCCGCTGAAGGTCCTGGTCAAGGCCCAGGCCGTGGTGCGGCTGGGGTGAGCCCGCGTGCCGCGGGCGGACCGATAAACTGGGCCGCATGACGTCCCCCCGCATCGCAGACCTCACGACCGCCGCCGTGGGCGGACCCGCCCGGCACTACGTGCGCGCCGAGTCCGAGCAGGCGGTCGTCGACGCCGTCGCGGCCGCCGACGCCGCCGGGCGGGACGTGCTCGTGGTCGGGGGAGGCTCCAACCTCATCGCGGCCGACGCCGGGTTCGCGGGCACCGTGGTGCACGTGCTCTCGCGCGGCGTCGAGGTCCTCGAGGACGGGCCGGACGGCGTCCTCCTCGAGGTCCAGGCCGGCCACCCGTGGGACGAGCTCGTGGCCGAGGCCGTGGCCGGCGACCTGGTCGGCATCGAGGCCCTGTCCGGGATCCCCGGCACCACGGGTGCCACGCCGGTGCAGAACGTGGGGGCCTACGGCCAGGAGGTGGCCCAGACCGTCGACCTGGTGCGTGCCTGGGACCGGCAGGAGCGGTGCGTGCGCGAGTTCGCGCCGGCCGAGCTGGAGTTCTCCTACCGGGACTCGGCCCTCAAGCGCAGCACGGTGGCCGGCTCGCCGCGCTTCGTGGTGCTCGCCGTGCGGTTCCGGCTCGGGCGCGGCACCGACGGCGCCCCGGTGCGCTACGGGGAGCTCGCCCGGCGGCTCGGGATCGCGGTGGGGGAGCGTGCCCCGCTGGGCCAGGTGCGGAAGACCGTCCTGGCCCTGCGCGCGGGCAAGGGCATGGTCCTGGACCCGCAGGACCGCGACACCTACAGCACCGGGTCGTTCTTCACCAACCCCGTCCTCCCGGCGGACGCCCTGGGGGAGCGGCTGCCCGCCGACGCCCCCCGCTTCCCCGTGGTCGACGCCGAGGGGCGACCGCTCGAGGACCGGGTCAAGCTCTCCGCCGCGTGGCTGATCGACCACGCCGGCTTCGGCAAGGGCTTCGGGTTGCCGGGCACCCGCAACGAGCTGCTGGACCTCGACGGCGCCGCGGTCGCCGGGGGCCGGGCCTCGCTGTCCACCAAGCACACGCTCGCCCTGACCAACCGCGGCGGCGCCTCGGCACAGGACCTCATGGCCCTGGCCCGGACGGTGCGCGACGGCGTCGCGTCCGTCTACGGCGTGGACCTCGTCGCCGAGCCCGTCATCGTGGGCACGGCGGTCTGAGGGAGGGCGGCCGTGAGCAGCCTCGAGGAGGAGATCGCCCAGGGGGAGAGCTCCGAGGGCCGCGTGCGCCGCGCCCTGGGGCGGCTGCGCCGCTGGTCGCGCGGCCACCCCGTGCTCTTCGCGGTCTACCGGACGCTCGTGACGGTCATCGGGGGCGTCTTCGTGCTCGCCGGGTTCGTCATGCTCGTGACCCCGGGACCGGGCTGGCTCGCGATCTTCCTGGGCCTCGGCATCTGGGGCACCGAGTTCCACTGGGCGCACCGGCTCAACCAGTGGGCGAAGGCACAGGTCGTGCGCGGCTGGCGGTGGTGGCTGGACCGCACCGCCGAGGGGCGCCACCGCCGGGCCCTCGCCGGCCCGCGCAACCTGGTGCCGGCTCCCCGGCACCTGCGCGCGCCCGGGACCTGAGCCCGGGCGCAGGCCGCTCCCGCCACGGTCCCGCCGGTACGACCGGGTCGCCGGGGCCGTTCCGCCCGGGTCGTGCCCACCGCCGGGCTCGCGCCCACCGCCGCGGCCGGGGCGGTGCTCAGCCGGAGCGGCCCAGCTGCGCGGCCACCAGCTCGAGGGCGCGCTGGGGCGAGAGCCCGAGCTCCGTGATCTCGGCGGCGTAGCGGCGGGCGGCCCGCACCGCCAGGTCCTCGGTGAGATCCGCCGCGCGCACGAAACTGCCCTGACGGCCCCGGGTCTCGATCACGCCGGCGGCCTCGAGCTCCCGGTAGGCCTTCGCCACGGTGCCGGCCGCGAGACCCAGGGCCTCGGCGAGCCGGCGCACCGGCGGGAGGCGGGTGCCGGCGGGCAGGGTGCCGTCCGCGCGGCCCTGCTGCACCCGGTGCCTGAGCTGCTCGGACGGCGGCCGGGGGTCGTCCGGGGCGAGGGCCAGTCCCGGCGGGACGGAGGTCTCCGCCACCGGCTACAGGGTTCCGGTGGCGATGCGCAGCATGCGGCGCAGGGGCTCGGCCGCGCCCCACAGCAGCTGGTCGCCGATGGTGAAGGCGCTGATGTAGCCCGGTCCCATGGACAGCTTGCGGATCCGGCCCACGGGGATGTCCAGCGTCCCGGAGGTCGCCACGGGGGTGAGGTCCCGCATCGAGTCCTCCTTGGTGTTGGGCACCACGGTGGCCCACTCGTTGTCGGCGTCGATGATCCGCTCGATCTCGTCCACCGGCAGGTCCTCCCGCAGCTTGATCGTGAGGGCCTGGGAGTGCGAGCGCATCGTGGCGATCCGCACGCACAGTCCGTCCATGGGCACCCAGTCCTGGGCGAACCGGTCCGTGCGGCCCAGGATCTTGTTGGTCTCGGCCGCGGACTTCCACTCCTCCCGGGACTGCCCGTTGCCGAGGTCGGCGTCGATCCAGGGGATGAGCGAACCGGACAGGGGCGCGCCGAACATCGAGGTGTCCAGCGCGTCGCCGCGCTGCGCCTCGAGCACCCGGCGGTCGATGTCGAGGATCGCGGAGGCGGGGTCGGCCAGCTCGTCGGCGACGACGCCGTGCAGGGCGCCGAACTGCGCCAGCACCTCGCGCATGTGCCGGGCCCCGCCGCCCGAGGCGGCCTGGTAGGTCATCGACGTGGCCCACTCCACCAGGTCGTTGCGGAAGAGCCCCCCCAGCCCCATGAGCAGGCAGGACACCGTGCAGTTGCCGCCCACGAAGTCCTTCACCCCGCCCGCGAGACCGCGGTCGATGACGTCCCGGTTGACGGGGTCCAGGACGATGATCGCGTCGTCGTTCATCCGCAGGGTCGAGGCGGCGTCGATCCACAGCCCGTCCCAGCCGGCGGCGCGCAGCCGGCCGTGCACGTCCTTCGTGTAGTCCCCGCCCTGGGCGGTGACGATCACGGGCAGCCGGCACAGGGTCTCGAGGTCGTAGGCGTCCTGCAGCGTGCCGGCGTCCCCGGCGAACTGCGGGGCGGGCCGGCCGGCGCTGGAGGTGGAGAAGAACACGGGGGTGATCCCCTCGAAGTCCCCCTCCTCCTGCATGCGCTGCATGAGCACGGATCCCACCATGCCCCGCCAGCCGACGAACCCTACCGAATCACCTGCGCGAAAAGTCATGGCCCCCAGTCTACTGGGCGCGGTGCAGGGCCCAGCGCCGCCGCTTCTCCTTCACCTTCCGCGCGGGCGGGAGCTCCAGGCCGGGCGCCACCAGGTCCCGGTACTGGGGGAAGCGGTGGAGGTAGTCCTGGACGTAGGTGCACGTGGGCCGCACCGTGACGCCCTGGTCCCGGAAGCCGTTGAGCAGCATCGTCACGAGGGTCCGTGCGTAGCCCTGCCGGCCGAACTGCTCACCGATGATCGTGTGCTGGAGCTCGACCGTGCCGTCCTCGTGGTCGTGGAAGCCCTCGAAGCCGATGAACTGCTCGCCGCGCCACAGCTCGTAGCGGTCGAGGTCCGTGTTCTTCACGACGCGCAGCTGCTCGTCGTCCCGGATCGTGGGGTCGGGGTGCCGGTCGGTCACGGTCGTCCTCCTGGTCGTGGTGCCGCTCACGCTACCGGAGCCGCGGGGGCACCGGAACCTCGGGCCCCCCGGGGCGCCCCGGGGCGCCCCGGGGCGCCCCGGGGCGTCAGCGCGTGCGTCGGTCGATCCGGTAGCCCAGTCCGGTGCGGGAGACCGACGGTCCCACGACCGGCTCCGTGTCCCAGGAGTCGTCGAGCGCCGGGGCCCGCGTGTCCCCGTCGGCGTCGAGGTCGATGACGGTCACGAGCGCCTCCGTCACCGGGTGCTCCGGGTCCTCGAGCGCCTGCCGGTAGACCTCCCCGCCGCCGATCACCCAGATCCGCTCCGCTCCGGGGCTCGTGCGCGCCAGGCGCACGGCCTCGGCGTAGGACGGTGCGGTCAGCACCGACCCGGGGGGCCGCCCGTGCTCCACCCGCTCGGGGGAGGACGTGATGACGATGTTGGTGCGCCCGGGCAGGGGCCGGAAGCGCTCGGGGAAGGACTCCCACGTGCGCCGTCCCATGATCACGGGGTGGCCGGTGGTCGTGCGGCGGAAGAAGGCCATGTCCTCCGGCAGGGACCAGGGCATTCCGCCGGCGCGGCCGATGACGCCGCCGGCGGTCTGCGCCCAGATCGCCCCGATCTGCCCGCCGGGTCCGGGGGCCCCGGCCGGGGACGGTGCGCCGCTCATACGGCCACCGGGGCCTTGATGGCCGGGTGGTGGCGGTAGTCGAGGACCTCGAAGTCCTCGAGCTCGTAGTCGAAGACGGTGGCGGGCCGCCGGGCGAGCCGCAGCCGCGGGTAGGGGAAGGGCTCCCGGGCGAGCTGCTCGGTCACCTGCGCCACGTGGTTGTCGTAGACGTGGCAGTCCCCGCCGGTCCAGACGAACTCCCCGGGCTCCAGGTCGGTCTGCTGGGCGATCATGACGGTGAGCAGGGCGTAGGAGGCGATGTTGAAGGGCACGCCCAGGAACATGTCCGCGGAGCGCTGGTAGAGCTGGCAGGACAGCCGCCCCGGCCCGTCCTGCCGGGGCTCCACGTAGAACTGGAACAGCGCGTGGCACGGCGGCAGGGCCATCTCGTCCACCTCGGCGGGGTTCCACGCGGTCACCACGTGCCGCCGGGAGTCGGGGTTCGTGCGGATCTGCTCCACGACCTTGGCGATCTGGTCGATCGACCCGCCGCCGGCGGTGGGCCAGGACCGCCACTGCACGCCGTAGACGGGGCCGAGCTCCCCGTCCGCGTCCGCCCACTCGTCCCAGATGGACACCCCCCGCTCCTGCAGCCACCGCACGTTGGAGTCCCCGCGCAGGAACCACAGCAGCTCGAGGGCCAGGGAACGGAAGTGGACGCGCTTGGTGGTCAGCAGCGGGAAGGACTCGGTCAGGTCGAAGCGGATCTGGCGGCCGAAGACGCTGCGCGTGCCGGTGCCGGTGCGGTCGGACTTGTGCACGCCCGTCTCGAGGACCTCGCGCAGGAGGTCCTCGTAGGGAGTCGGCACCGGGGCGGGCTCGGCCGCGGGCTCGGGGGCGGGGGAGGTCATGCGGGACTCCTCGGAGGGGCTCGGGGCAGGGGCCCCGGGCGGGGCCCGGGGCGGGACGTCAGTCGTCGAAGGGCTTCACGAGCTCCACGGAGACCACTCGGCGGCGGTGCCGGCGGGAGACCTGGAGCACGATCATCTCCCCGGGGGACAGGTAGGGGTCCTTGGCCGGCAGCAGCGCGGCGAGCTCCGGGCCCGTGTGCCGGGCGATGACCTTGAGCACGGTGGGCAGCACCGGCCGGTGCGTGCACAGGGCCACGGGGGTGTCCTTGTCGAACATCGTCTGGGCCACGGCGGCGGCCTTCTTGGGGTGGCGCTTGTGCGAGGCCTCGGTGAGCTGGGGCCGCTCGCGCACGGAGACCCCGGCCTTGCGCGCGTACGGCACCACCGTGGACAGGCAGCGCAGCCACGGCGAGGTGAGCACCCGCTCGGGGGACCACGCCCGCAGCAGGCGGGTCACGGCCAGGGCCTGCCGCTTGCCGGTCGCGGCCAGCGGCCGGTCGCCCTCGGCCCGCGACCAGGACGAGCGCGGCTTCGCCTTCGCGTGGCGCACGACGATCGCCGGGCGCGTGGCCAGGTCCCCCCGCTCGTGCAGCTCCACGAGGGCGGCCAGCGGCTCCCGGTCCGAGGGGTTGCTCAGCATCCGGTGCGCCTCGCCGGGACCGACCCAGCGCACGTCGTCGACCTCCCGGCCGTCGGGCTCGGGCCGCGCCCCGGGGCCGAACTCCGCGGCCCAGTAGTGCACGTCCTTCGTCCCGTCCTTGACCTCGTAGCGGATCGTGGGCAGGGGCACCCCCAGTCGCGGGAGCAGCCCGATCTCCTCGCCGACCTCCCGGTGGGCGGTCTCGGGCAGGGTCTCGCCGTCGTCCTGCTTGCCCTTGGGGAAGGACCAGTCGTCGTAGCGCGGCCGGTGGATGAGCAGGACCTCGAGGTCGCTGCCGGTCCGGCGCCAGCACAGGCACCCTGCCGCGAGCACGTCGGCGGGCCGGCGGGTGCGCGCGGCCGTGCTCGGCTCGGCGGTCGTCTCTGCGGTCCTGGGCATGGTCCCTCTCTCGTCCCCTGTCCGTGCTGCACGGGCGTGCCGGGCCCGGCGGTCCGGGCCTGCCGGCACCCCCACGATGCTACCGCCGTCTAGACGGTGGGCCGGCCGAGGGCCCGGCTGCGCAGCAGGTGCTCCTGGACGTCCACGAGCGGGTTCCCCTCGGCGTCCCGGTGGTGGCGGGTCCACATCCCCTCGGCGTCCAGGTGCCAGCTCGCGGTGGCGTCCGAGACGTAGCGGGCCAGCAGGCGCACCAGCGCCTCGGCCTGCTGGGGGTCCGTGATCCGCACGAGGGTCTCCACCCGGCGGTCCAGGTTGCGGTGCATCATGTCCGCCGAGCCGATGTAGACCAGGGGCTCCCCGGCGTTGCAGAAGGAGAAGACCCGGGAGTGCTCCAGGAACCGGCCCAGCACCGAGCGGACCCGGATGTTCTCGCTGAGCCCCGGCACCCCCGGGCGCAGCGCGCAGATCCCGCGGACCACCACGTCCACGGGCACCCCGGCCTGCGAGGCCCGGTACAGGGCGTCGATGACGGCCTCGTCCACGATCGAGTTGCACTTGAGCTGGATCCGGGCCGGCCGGCCCTCCCGGTGGTGGCGGATCTCGGCCTCGACCAGGTCGACGAGCCCGGAGCGCACCGACCGGGGCGCCACGAGCAGGCGCTGGAACGTGGTCTTCGGGGCGTAGCCGGAGAGCTGGTTGAAGAGCCTCGAGACGTCCTCCCCGACCTCGGGGTCGCACGTGAGCAGGCCCAGGTCCTCGTAGAACCGCGCGGTGGAGGGGTGGTAGTTGCCGGTGCCGATGTGCACGTACCGGCGCAGCCCCTGCTCCTCCTGGCGCACCACGAGGGAGAGCTTGCAGTGGGTCTTCAGCCCCACGATGCCGTAGACCACGTGGACCCCGGCCTGCTCGAGCTTGCGGGCCCAGGAGATGTTCGCCTGCTCGTCGAAGCGGGCCTTGATCTCCACCAGCGCGAGCACCTGCTTGCCGGCCTCGGCGGCGTCGATCAGCGCGTCCACGATGGGGGAGTCGCCCGAGGTCCGGTACAGGGTCTGCTTGATGGCCTGGACCTTCGGGTCCGCGGCGGCCTGCTCCAGGAAGGCCTGGACGCTCGTGGCGAACGAGTCGTAGGGGTGGTGCAGCAGCACGTCCCGGGCCCGGGTCGCCGCGAAGACGTCCGCGGCCTTGGCGGTCTCCGCGGCGTTGAGGTAGCGGGAGGTGTGGGCCACGTGCCGGGCGTAGTGCAGCTCCGGGCGGTCGATCCCGGCGATGACCCCCAGGCCGCGCAGGTCCAGCGGGGCCGGCAGCCGGTAGATCTCGGACTCGTCGATGCCCAGCTCGGAGACGAGCAGCTCGAGCACCTCGGTGCTGATGCTGTCGGTGACCTCCAGGCGCACCGCGGGGCCGAAGCGGCGCCGCAGCAGCTCCTTCTCCAGGGCCTGCAGGAGGTTCTCGGCGTCGTCCTCCTCGACCTCCAGGTCCTCGTTGCGGGTCACCCGGAACACCTGGTGCTCCTCGACCTCCATCCCCGGGAAGAGGTCGTCCAGGTGCTGGGCGATGACGTCCTCGAGCGGGATGAACCGGGCCTGCCCGTGCGGCAGCCGGGACGCGCGGGCCCCGTCCACCGACAGCAGCCGCGGGAGCTGGTCCGGGACCTTCACGCGGGCGAACAGCCGTTTGCCGGACTGCGGGTTGCGGACCATCACGGCCAGGTTGAGGCTGAGCCCGGAGATGTAGGGGAACGGGTGGGCCGGGTCCACGGCCAGGGGCGTGAGGATGGGGAACACCTGGCGGTGGAAGTCCCGGCTCAGCCGCTCCCGCGTGGCGGCGTCGAGGTCCTCCCAGCCGACCAGGTGGATGTTCTGGCGCGTCAGCTCGGGGCGCACCAGCTCGTGGAACGCCCGTGCGTGCCGCTCCTGGAGATCGTGGGCACGGGCGGCGATGGTGGCCATCTGCTCCGCGGGGGAGTGGCCCGAGGCGGCCGGCCGGGCGATCCCCGTGGCGATGCGCCGCTTGAGCCCCGCCACCCGGACCATGAAGAACTCGTCGAGGTTGGAGGCCACGATCGACAGGAAGTGCACGCGCTCCAGGAGGAAGAGGTCGGGGTCCTCCGCGAGCTCCAGGACCCGGGAGTTGAACGCGATCCAGCTCGCCTCGCGGTCGAGGAAGCGCTCGGGCCCGTGCCGGCCCTCCAGGACCTGCCGGGCCGCGGGCACGGGGTCGTCGATGCGGTCCCGGTCCCCGTGGCCCCGGGCGGCTGCGTCGGGGGCGTCCTCGGGGCCCGCGGCACCCGCGGGGGGCGGGGTCCCGGGGGCGGCTGCGGACTGCGGGCTCTCCTGCTGGTGCGTGGTCATCGCGGTCCTGTCTGGTCGTTGCCGGCCGGTCCGGGCCGGGCGGTGGCGGGGAGGGTGCCGGCGTACATCACGTCGAGGTGCCAGGGCCGGAAACCCAGGGCCTCGTAGAGCCGCAGGGCCGCGGTGTTGTCGCCGTCCACGTAGAGCATGACCTCGTCCAGTCCCTGCCGGGCGAGGTGGTTGACGCCGGCGGCGGTCAGGGCGCGGCCCAGACCCGTGCCCTGGTGCCCGGGGGCCACCCCCACGGCGTACACCTCGCCGAGCGGGGCCCGCCCGGCGTCCCCGGGGTGGACCTTGGTCCAGTGGAAGCCGGCCACGGTGCCCGGTGCGTCCGCCCGCACGGCGAGCAGGAACCCGGCGGGGTCGAACCACGCCTCGGCCTCCCGCTGCCGGAGGTCGTCGAGGGTCATCCGGCCCTGCTCGGGGTGCCCGGCGAAGGCGGCCGCGTTGACGCGCAGCCACTCCTGCTCGTCGCGGCCGGGCTCGAAGGCCCGCAGCCGGAATCCCGCGGGCATCCGCTCCGGGAGGGGTAGGTCGGCCGCGCCGCGCAGCGGGCGCAGCAGCCGGTGCAGGTCCCGCACGGGGCTCAGCCCGTGCCGGGCGGCGAGCGCGGCGGCGGCGGGGTGGCCCCCGTGCGCCCACGCCCGGACCGTGCCGGTGGTCTCCCCGGCCACGGCGCCGGCCAGGGCCGCGCCGATCCCGGCTCCACGGTGGCCGGGGGAGACCACGAGCTCCACGAGCCGGGCGCCGTCCGGCTCGGGCACGCCCACCGCCGCGCCCAGCAGCTCCCCGCCGCGCGCGCGGGCCAGGACCGTGCGGACCCGGCCGTCCCGCCCCGCGCGCAGGTCCACGAGCGTCTGGTCGGAGAACGGCGGGTCCCCGTCGGCGGCGGCGGCCCGGGACGCGAGCGCAGCGATCTCCTCCGCCGGCGGGACGTCCGGGCGCTCGAGGTCGTACGGCACGGGCTGGGACATGGGGACCTCCTGCGGGACGTGGGGCGGAACGGGCGGGACGGGGGCCGTGCTCAGCTCTCCCGGGCCCGCGTCGTGGCGAAGCTGTAGCCCACGTTACGCACCGTGGTGATCAGGTGCTCGTGGTCGGCGCCCAGCTTGGCGCGCAGACGCCGCACGTGCACGTCCACGGTGCGGGTGCCGCCGTAGTAGTCGTAGCCCCAGACCTCGCTCAGCAGCTGGGCGCGCGTGAAGACCCGCCCGGAGTGCTGGGCCAGGTACTTGAGCAGCTCGAACTCCTTGTAGGTGAGGTTCAGGGGCTGGCCGTTGACGTGCGCCGAGTAGGCGGCGTCGTCGATGACCACCGAGCCCGCCCGGATGCGGGTGTCGTCCTCGGGGGCCTCTGCGGTGCGGGAGGAGGCGAGGCGCAGCCGGGCCTCGACCTCGGCGGGGCCGGCGGTGTCGAGCACGACGTCGTCGACCATCCAGTTCGCGGCCACCGCCGCCATCCCGCCCTCGGTGAGGACCATCAGCAGCGGCGCCGCCAGGCCCTTGGCCGTCAGCAGCTGCGCGAGGTTGCGGGCCGTGATCAGATCGGTGCGCCCGTCCAGCAGGACCACGTCCGGGGACCGCCCGTCGAGGCTGCCGGACACGGTCCGGGTCGGCGCGACCGAGACCTTGTGGTTGAGCAGGTCGAGGGCCGGGAGCACCGATGCCGAGGGTCCGTCCGCGTCGGTCAGCATCAGGATCTGGAACACTCGTGCTTCTCCACTCTGGCGTACGGACTGAGCTGTCAGTATAGGTCCGGGCCGGCGGCCCGCTCCGCGACCCCGCCGCCCGGAGTGCCTCCCGTCGGGCGCCCCGCCCCCGGCCGGCGACCGCCCGGAGCGCCCGGTGAGCCGCTATCGTTGCTCGTGTCCGCGCGGGCCCGTGCCCCGACCCACGAACAGTGCAGGAACCCGATCGCCATGAGATACGCCATGATCGCCGCGTGCAGCGTGGCCGGGCTCGTGGCGGCGCTCACCGCGGTCGCCGTCGCCGGGCCCGCGCCGCTGCTGCTCGCGCTCGGGATGTCCGTGGTCATCGGCTTCGGCTGGCCGGCGGCCACCGGCATCGCGGCGAGGCACCGCCACAACGTGATCATGAGCGCCGCCGGGGCCGTCGCGGCCCTGCTCGTGCAGCTGCTGCCCGGCCAGCAGCTGGTCTGGCTGCCCGCCGTGGTCGGGGTGGCTCTCATGACGGTGTTCGCGGCGGAGCTGGTGCGCGGGGAGGGGGCCGAGCACCGGCTCGAGTCCGCGATCGCCTCGACCGCCGGGGTGCTCGCCGCGGTCAGCTCCTCCGGCTGGATCGCCCTGGCCGGGGACTACCGGGCCGCGGGCTCGGACCCCGCCCTGCTCGTGGTGGTCGGGGCCGTGCTGGCCGCGCTCGTGGCGCTCGTGGGCGGCCGGGTGATCGCGGCGGCCCCGAAGAGCTCCCCCAAGCGCGGTGTCGTGGCGCTGGGCATCACCCCCGTGGCGTTCCTCGGGGTGGGGGCCGTCTTCACTGCCCGCCTGGTGAGCACCGTGGTAGTTTAGGGACCATGCTTGCACTCGAAATCTTCTACCTGGCCCTCCTCGGCATCTCCGGTCTGTTCATCGCCGGGATCTCCCTCAAGGTGGTCCTGGGCCTGTTCAAGGGACAGCACTAGTCCCGTGCCCATCGAGATCCCCTCGGATCTGACACCGGAGCTCGTCCCGTTCGCCTGGCTGCTGGGCACCTGGGAGGGTGACGGCTTCATGGGCTACGGAGAGGTCGAGCAACGGCCCTTCCGGCAGCGCGTGACCTTCGAGCAGAACGGCCTGCCGTTCCTCGAGTACCGGGCGCAGACCACGCTCCTCGACGAGGAGGGGCAGCCGATGCGCCCGGCCACCGTGGAACACGGCTTCTGGCAGCTCGACCGCACCCTCGAGGACGGCGACGTGGGGCCCGGGATGCTCCCGCCCGACGTCGTGCCCGTGCTCCAGGGCGCCGAGGACGTGGAGCGGATGCGCAACGCGGACGGCGGCTTCGACGTCCTCGTGACGCTGACCCACCCCGGCGGGGTGGCCGAGCTCTACGCCGGGCAGATCAAGGGTCCCCGGATCGACCTCGCCACCGACGCCGTCATCCGTGCCCGCGGCGCCAAGGAGTACAGCTCCTCGACCCGCATGTACGGCCTCGTCCACGGCGACCTGTTCTGGGCCTGGGACATGGCGGCCCTCGGCGAGCCGCTGGCCACCCACGCCTCCGCGCAGCTGCGGAAGATCGGCTGAACCCCGTGACCTCCTACCGTTCCCCCCTGCTCCTGCGCCCGGGCGCCGTCGAGGCCGAGGGCCTGGACCACGGCGTGGCCGCCCACTACGGCGACCCGCTGCGGGAGCAGCGCTCCCTCGTGCGGACGCCGGGGACCGTGGTGGACCTCTCCCACAAGGGCGTCGTCACCGTGACGGGGCCCGACCGGCTGAGCTGGCTCACCACGCTGTCCTCGCAGGTGCTCACGGGCCTCGAGCCCGGGCAGAGCACCGAGACCCTCTTCCTCTCCGTGCAGGGCAGGATCGAGCACGCCCCCCACGTGGTGGACGACGGCGCGACCACCTGGCTGCTGACCGAGGCCGAGGAGGCCGCCCCCCTGGTGGCGTGGCTGGAGGCCATGCGCTTCGCGCTCCGGGTGGAGATCGAGGACCGCACCGCGCAGTGGGCCGTGCTCGGCGCCGCGGGACCCGTGCCCGGCCTGCCCGCCACTGTCGTCTGGCGCGACCCGTGGCCCGAGGTCGCCCCCGGCGGCTGGAGCTACGCCGTCCTCGACGGCCCCCACCCCGGCGAGGAGCGCACCTGGTGGGAGCACCTCGTGCCCCGCGACGAGCTCGACGTCCTCACCCGCGACTGCCCCCTCGCCGGGGCCTGGGCCGCTGAGGCGCTGCGGATCGCCGCCTGGCGCCCCCGCTGGGGCGCCGAGACGGACGAGCGGTCCATCCCGCACGAGCTCGACCTGCTCCGCACCGCCGTGCACCTGGCCAAGGGCTGCTACAAGGGCCAGGAGACGGTCGCCCGGGTGCACAACCTCGGGCACCCGCCCCGGCGGCTGGTGCTGCTCGACCTCGACGGCTCCGAGCACACGCTGCCCGCCGCCGGGGCCGAGGTCGTCGCGGGGGAGCGCACGGTCGGACGGGTCACCTCGGTGCAGCTGCACCACGAGCAGGGACCGGTCGCGCTCGCCGTGCTCAAGCGCACCGTGGACCCCGCCGCCGACCTCGTCGTCACGGACGGCGAGCAGCGCTGGGCCGCCGCGCAGCAGGTCGTCGTGCCGCCGGACGCCGGCCAGGTGGTCGGCCGCCAGGCCGGGTTCCTCCGCGCTCCCCGCGACGCGCGCTCCTGAGCGCACGACCCTGCGAGCCCACGCCCCTGAGTGCACGTCCCTGAGTGCACGTCCCTGAGTGCACGCCCCTGAGTGCACGCCCCTGAGTGCACGCCCCGGGGCGGGCCGAGGCCCGCCCCGGGGTGCGGCCGGCCGTTCCCGCCGCCGGCCCCGCTCAGCGGCCGAAGAGGACCTTGGCCTCGTCCCAGCGGTGCTGGGGCACGGTCTTGAGCCCGGCCAGCGCCTGGTCGAAGGGCACCCGGATCATGTCGGTGCCGCGGATGGCGACCATCTGGCCCCAGCCCTTGTCGTGCACCAGGTCCACGGCGGCCAGGCCGAACCGGGTGGCCAGCACCCGGTCGAAACCGGTCGGGGCGCCCCCGCGCTGGATGTGGCCCAGGATCGTGTTGCGGGTCTCGATGCCGGTGGCCGCCTCGATCTGCTCGGTGACGTACTCCCCGACCCCGCCCAGCCGGGGCCGCCCGGAGGCCTCGGTGCCCTTGCCGGCGAGCACGTCCTCGTGGCCCTCGGGGATGAAGCCCTCGGCCACGACCACCAGCGGGGAGCGGCCGCGCTCGTGCACCTCGCTCACCCAGGTGCAGACCTGCTCCATCGAGACCTGCTGCTCGGGGATCAGCACCGCGTGCGCGCCGGCGGACATCCCCGAGTGCAGGGCGATCCAGCCCACGTGGCGGCCCATGACCTCGGCGACCATGCACCGGTGGTGGGACTCCCCGGTGGTGCGCAGCCGGTCCATGGCGTCGGTGGCGATCTGCACCGCGGTGTCGAAGCCGAAGGTGTAGTCGGTGGCCTGCAGGTCGTTGTCGATGGTCTTGGGCACCCCGATCACCGGCAGCCCGGCCTCGGCCAGCCGGGCGGCCCCGGCCAGGGTGCCCTCCCCGCCGATGGCCACGATCGCGTCGATGTGGTGGCGCTCGAGCATCACCCCGATGCTCTCGGGGCCTCCGCCGGGCCCGTCGTAGGGATTGGTGCGGGAGGTCCCCAGGATGGTCCCGCCCTCCCGGGCCAGCCCGCGCACCCGGGTCCGGGGCAGGTCCATGATGTCGCCCTCCACGACACCGCGCCAGCCGTCGCGGAAGCCCACGAACTCGTGGCCGTAGCTCTTGATCCCGTGCAGCACCGCGCCGCGGATCACCGCGTTGAGTCCGGGGCAGTCCCCGCCGCTGGTCAGCAGTCCGATCTTCATCCGTACAGTCTCCTCCGGGTGAGCGGGGTGTGCGTGGCGGCCGGACGGCGCCGGCACGCCCAGTCTAGTGAGTCCGGTCCCCGGCGGCTGGGCGGGCCCCGCCCGGGAGCGCCTGGGCCCGCCCGGCCGCCGGGGACCGGGCGGGCCCGGCCCGCGGCCTAGACTGCCGGGGAGGGCCCCGCCGGGCCCGGAAGGAGAGGTGGCGGTGAGCGCGGAGAAGGAACCGGTGCGGGAGAACCTGCGGGAGTTCATCGACAAGCTGGTCGACCAGGGGTACACGGTGCGGGACGGGCAGTCCCCGGACCCGGACCTGATCGACCCCGGGGGCTCGGCGGTGGAGACCTGGCGGGAGGACTACCCCTACGAGGAGCGGATGAGCCGGGAGGAGTACGAGCTCGAGAAGTACCAGCTGCAGATCGAGCTGCTGAAGTTCCAGTACTGGGGCCAGGACCACGACCTGCAGCACGTGATCGTCTTCGAGGGCCGGGACGCCGCCGGCAAGGGCGGGACCATCAAGCGGTTCACCGAGCACCTCAACCCGCGCGCGGCCCGCGTGGTCGCCCTGACCAAGCCCTCGGACCGCGAGCGGGGCCAGTGGTACTTCCAGCGCTACATCCAGCACCTGCCCACCGCCGGGGAGATCGTGATGTTCGACCGCTCCTGGTACAACCGGGCCAACGTGGAGCGCGTCATGGGCTTCTGCACGGACCGGCAGTACGAGCAGTTCATGGCCCAGGCCCCGGTGTTCGAGAAGATGCTCGTGGACTCCGGCATCCACCTGACCAAGTTCTGGTTCTCCGTCACCCAGCACGAGCAGCGCACCCGCTTCGCGATCCGCCAGATCGACCCCGTCCGCCGGTGGAAGCTCTCGCCCATGGACCTGGCGTCCCTGGACCGGTGGGAGGACTACACGGAGGCGAAGGAGGAGATGTTCCTGCGCACCGACACCGACCACGCCCCGTGGATCACGGTGAAGTCCAACGACAAGAAGCGGGCGAGGATCAACGCGCTGCGCTTCTTCCTGGACCAGTTCGACTACGAGGACAAGGACCCGGAGGTGGTCCACGCCCCCGATCCGCTGATCGTCCGGCGCGGCCGGGACGCGGTCGGCGACTGAGGCGGGACCGTGCGACGGCGCCGCCGCGCCCCTCTGCCGGGGCGCGGGCCTCTCCCGGAGGGGGCCGCGGGCGGCGCCGATCGCCGGAGGATCAGCGGCCGGGGCGGTCCACCAGGACGGTGTTGGCGGCGGCGTTGACGGCGGTCACGGCCAGGACCGCGGGCCAGGCTCCGATGTGCTTGGCCAGCGGGTGGGACAGCCCGAAGCCCAGGACGTAGAGCGCGCCGAGCGCCGCCGTGGTGCCCGGTCCGCCCCGGTGCCACCACGAGTGCGCGGCCGCGGCCCCGGCAGCGGCCAGCACGACCCCGCCCAGGGGGCGGACGCCGGTCGCCCGGGCGGTGGCGTACCCGCCGACCAGCCCGGCGCTCACCAGCGCCGCCGCGGGCACCGACTCCGCCGCGGCGACCGCGCGGCCGAGGCCGCTCACGCGGCGCCCCCCAGGAACTCCTGGAGCCGGCGCAGGCCCTCGGCCAGGTCGTCGTCGCCCAGCGCGTAGGACAGGCGCAGGAAGCCGGAGGGGCCGAACGCCTCGCCGGGGACCACCGCGACCTCCGCCCGCTCCAGGATCAGCTCGGCGAGCTCGGCGGAGGTCTGCGGCGTCGCGTCGCCGAACCGCCGGCCGAGCAGCCCGCGCACGTCCGCGTAGGCGTAGAACGCGCCGGTCGGGGTCGGGCACGCCACGCCCTCGACGGCGTTGAGGGCGTCCACCATGACCCGGCGCCGGCGGTCGAAGGCCTCCCGCATCCGGTGGGCCTCGTCGAGGGGACCGGACACGGCGGCGAGCGCGGCCCGCTGGGCCACGTTGTTGACGTTGGACGTCAGGTGGGACTGCAGGTTCGTGGCGGCCTTGATAACGTCCGGGGCGCCGATCATCCAGCCCACCCGCCAGCCGGTCATCGCGTAGGTCTTGGCCACGCCGTTGAGGATCACCACGTTGTCGCCGAGCTCCGGCACGGCGGCGGCGATCGAGGTGAACGGCACGTCGTCGTACGTGAGGTGCTGGTAGATCTCGTCCGTCAGCACGAAGATCCCCTTCTCCGCGGCCCAGCGGCCCACCGCCGCCGTCTCCTCGGGGGAGTACACGGCGCCCGTGGGGTTGGACGGCGAGCAGAACAGCAAGGCCTTGGTGCGCTCGGTCCACGCGGCCTCGAGCAGCTCCGGGGTGACCTTGTAGCCGAGCTCCGGGCCGGCGAAGACCTCCACCGGGTTGCCGCCGGCGAGCTTGATGGCCTCGGGGTAGGTCGTCCAGTACGGGGCGGGCAGCAGGACGTCGTCGCCCTCGTCCACGACCGTGGCGAACGCCTGGAACACGGCCTGCTTGCCGCCGTTGGTGACGAGGACCTGCGAGGGCTCCACCGTGTACCCGTCGTCCCGGGCGGTCTGCTCCGCCACCGCCTTCCGCAGCTCGGGCAGGCCGGCGGCGGGCGTGTACCGGAAGTTCGCCGGGTCCTGCAGGGCGGCCGCGGCCGCGTCCACGATGTACTGGGGCGTGGGGAAGTCGGGCTCCCCGGCGCCGAAGCCGATCACGGGGCGCCCGGCGGCCTTGAGCGCCTTCGCCTTGGCGTCCACGGCGAGCGTCGCGGACTCTGCGATGGCGCCGACGCGCCGGGAGATGCGGGACGTGGTCATGACCGGGGGCCTCCTGGAAGGAACGGGCGGTGTCCGCCGGGTGCGGCGGCGGTGCGGACGCCCCCATGCTACTCGGGGGCGTCCGCACCGCCCGGGGCCCGGCGGGCGGGTCGGGCGCGCCGGGTGCGGCGTCCGCCCCGGATTGCACCCCGCCGCCCGGGTCGCCTAGGATGGTCGACTGGTGTCATCGGCGCCTGCTCGGCCGCGCCGTCACGGCGGGACCGGGTGGTAGAGTCGGTAACCGGGTCCGAGCGATCGGGACCGGCGCTCCGGCGCCGGCGGCGGTCGCGAGGCACGTAGGGCAGTGGCGCAATTGGTAGCGCAGCGGTCTCCAAAACCGCAGGTTGCAGGTTCGAGTCCTGTCTGCCCTGCTCCAGTCCGGGGCGGTCCCCGGCACCCCTCCACCGGGGTGCCGGGAGCCGCCACGGCGACGGCGGGCCGGCAGCACCGCGCGGCACGCACGAGTCCACACAGGGAGAGCCGATGTCGCAGACCACCGCCGGCCGGGCGTCGGGACAGCCCCCGGAGCAGGGGGCCGAGAGCCCGCGCGGCGTCCTCGGGCGCCTGTTCCTGTTCCTGCGCCAGGTCGTGGGGGAGCTCCGGAAGGTGGTCACCCCCACCCGGCACGAACTGGTCAACTATGTCCTGGTGGTCCTCGTGTTCGTCGCGTTCATGATGGTGCTCATCTCGGTCCTGGACCTCGCGTTCGGGCAGGCCGCCCTGTGGATCTTCGGGCGGGGTGACGCCGCCGGCTGATCCGGGCGGCGCACGGACCGGCGCGGCCGGCCACCGTGACCTACGCAGAGCACGACATCCACGAAAGAACGTGAGGGAGATCCAGTGACCGAGCACGAGCTCGAAAACGGCACCGAGGCACCGGCCGAGGTCGACCAGCAGGCTCCGGAGCTGCCGGAGGCCGAGACCTCCGTGCAGGAGGAGGACTTCGCGGCCGCCCACGAGCCGGACGACGCCCCGGCGGCGCCGGACCTCGACGAGGCCGCCGCGGACGCGGCCGATGAGGAGGCCCCTGCCGCGGACGAGGACGCCCCGGCCCCTGCGGACGCCCCCGCGGCCGAGGACGAGGTCCCCGCCGTGGACCCCGTCGAGGAGTTCAAGTCGAAGCTGCGCCGCCAGGAGGGTGACTGGTACGTCATCCACACCTACGCCGGCTACGAGAACCGCGTGAAGACGAACCTCGAGACCCGCATCCAGTCCCTCAACATGGAGGACGACATCTTCCAGATCGAGGTGCCGATGGAGGAGGTCGTCGAGATCAAGAACGCCCAGCGCAAGATCGTGCGCCGGGTGCGGATCCCCGGCTACGTGCTGGTGCGGATGAACCTCACCGACGCCTCCTGGGGCGCCGTCCGCCACACCCCAGGGGTGACCGGCTTCGTCGGCCAGGACGCCTACAACCCCGTCCCGCTGCGCCTGGACGAGGTCTTCGAGATGCTCAACCCGGTCTTCGAGGCCCCGCAGGGCGCGGCCGGCGAGTCCGCCGCGCAGCCGAGCGCGCAGCCGCAGGTCGACGTCGACTTCGAGGTCGGCGAGTCCGTCATCGTCAAGGAGGGCCCGTTCGAGACCCTCCCCGCCACGATCTCCGAGATCAAGGTGGAGTCCCAGCAGCTCGTCGTCCTCGTGTCGATCTTCGAGCGCGAGACCCCCGTCACCCTCGGCTTCAACCAGGTCTCCAAGATCTGAGCCCCGCGGGCCGCTCCGGTCCGCCCCAGTTCCCGGCCCCGCGGTGCATGCTTCGCCGCCGGGGCCGCCCGGCCGCCGCGCCACGGCGGCCACCCGCCGTCGTACGCTCCTGTGCGCCGGTACGTCCAGCAGAAGAAGGACCAGCACATGGCTCCCAAGAAGAAGAAGGTCTCCGGCCTGATCAAGCTGCAGATCCAGGCAGGCGCCGCCAACCCGGCGCCCCCCGTGGGTCCGGCTCTCGGCCAGCACGGCGTGAACATCATGGAATTCTGCAAGGCCTACAACGCGGCCACGGAGTCCCAGCGCGGCAACATCGTCCCCGTGGAGATCACGGTCTACGAGGACCGCTCGTTCACCTTCATCACCAAGACCCCGCCCGCCGCGCAGCTGATCAAGAAGGCCGCCGGCGTCGCCAAGGGCTCGGGTGTCCCGCACACCCAGAAGGTCGGCAAGCTCAGCATGGACCAGGTCCGGGAGATCGCCGAGACCAAGAAGGAAGACCTCAACGCCAACGACATCGACGCCGCCGCGAAGATCATCGCCGGCACCGCCCGCTCCATGGGCATCGAGGTCGAGTGATCAGCCTCGGCTGACACCACCCACCGTTATTGACGTGGCAGGGCCGAGCGCGGCCCGCAGACCACAACTGCACAAGGAGAAGAAGCAGATGGCAAAGCGCAGCAAGGCATACCAGGCGGCCGCCGCCAAGATCGACGCGGGCACGCTGTACGCCCCGGCCGAGGCCGTGGCCCTGGCCAAGGAGCTCGACACCGCGAAGACCGACTCCACCGTGGAGGTCGTCCTCCGCCTCGGCGTCGACCCCCGCAAGGCCGACCAGATGGTCCGCGGCACCGTGAACCTGCCCAACGGCACCGGCAAGACCGCCCGCGTCGTGGTCTTCGCGACCGGCGACAAGGCCGCCGCGGCCGAGGAGGCCGGTGCGGACCACGTGGGCTCCGACGACCTGATCGCCCGCATCCAGGGCGGCTGGACGGACTTCGACGCCGCCGTGGCCACCCCGGACATGATGGGCAAGGTCGGCCGCCTGGGCAAGGTGCTCGGTCCCCGCAACCTGATGCCGAACCCGAAGACCGGCACCGTGACCATGGACGTCACCAAGGCCGTCAACGACATCAAGGGCGGCAAGATCGACTTCCGCGTCGACAAGCACTCGAACCTGCACTTCATCGTGGGCAAGACCTCCTTCGACGTGCAGAAGCTCGCGGAGAACTACGGCGCGGCCCTCGAGGAGATCCTGCGTCTGAAGCCCTCCGCGTCGAAGGGCCGCTACATCACGAAGGCGACCGTCTCGACCACGTTCGGCCCGGGCATCCCCGTGGACCCGAACGCCACCGAGGTCGTCGTCGGCGCCTGACGCCGTGCACCGGGGCCCGCGGGGCTCCGACGGGTGTGGGGGGCCCGGCCGATGCGGCCGGGCCCCTTCCCGTCCTCCGGGACCACCCCACCCACGACCCAGCAGCCGACGGGCGCCCGCCGGCGCCCACGGAACGGAGACCCCCACGTGAGCGAGCACCCCCCAGTGCACATCGAGCAGATGCGTATCCCCGACGAGTTCGACGCCGACGCCCAGGAGCTGCTGGGCCGGGTCGTGGAGCTCGTGCGCCGGTCCCGGCAGCACGTGTGGGGGATCTCCGACCTCACCGGCGACGCCCAGGAGCTCTACCGGGACCTGCACGACCCCTTCGAGCGCGTGGTCGTCCTGCTCGCCTGGTCGCAGGACCGGCTCGCCGGACGCGCCGAGGTGCGGATGCCCCTGGTCGCGCTCACCGACTCCGCCCACATCACCGTGGACGTGGACCCGGACGTCACCTCGCAGGGCACCGGCACCGAGCTGCTGGCCGCCGCCGAGCAGCTCGCCGTCGGGGAGTCCCGCCGGCACCTGCGGATCCAGACCGAGCACCCCGGGCCCGAGGAGATCCAGGGCGACGGCAGCGTCACCGGGGTCTTCCCGGTGATCACGCCCGGGATGGTCGAGTGGGTCGACGCCGCGGACGGCTCCGGCCGGCTGCCCGTGTCCAACCGGCAGACCCGCTTCGCCCTCCACGCCGGCTACCGGCTCGAGTCCGTGAGCGACTTCGGGGTGCTCGACGTCCCGTTGCCGCCCGGCCGCCTCGAGGCGCTGCAGCGCGAGGTCGAGGCCTCGCCCGCGCCGGAGCCCTACCGGATCCACGTCTGGAGTGGCCCGGCCCCCGAGGACCGGCTCGACGAGCTCGCGGCCCTGCACTCGCGGATGGCGGCGGACTCGTTCCTGGCCCCCGTGGCCGGCGCCGACCCCGAGCCCTGGGACGCCGAGCGCGTGCGGCGCACCGACCAGCTGCGCGCCGAGGCGGGCAACCTCTCGCTCGTGGCCGTCGCCGAGCACGAGCCCACCGGGCGGCTCGTCGGGATGACCGAGATCGTCCTGGCCGGGGAGGACCCGCCGATCGGGATGCAGGACGAGACCGTGGTCCTGCGCGAGCACCGCCGCCGGTGGCTCGCCACCCGGCTCAAGCTCGCCAACCTGCGGCAGCTGGAGCGGCTCGCCCCGAGCGTGCGCACCCTCTACTCCTGGAGCCACAGCGGCGACGACCGGATGAGCAGGGTCAACGCCCGGCTCGGCTTCCGCGTGGCCGGCCGCAGCGGCGTGTGGGCCCGCGAGTTCCCGGCCGCCTGAGCCGCCCGCCACGGGCCCGCGCCGGCCGCGATTTGGCGGCGGCGGGCCCCTCCGGTAGCCTGGGGGTACCAAAGACCGCCGGTCGTTGTCCTCCTGCCGCGTGCGCCCCGTTTCGGAGCGAGCGCCACGGGGGACGGCCGTAAGAGTTCCGCCAGGAACCGCCAGCGCAGGTGAACCAGCACAGCGAGCACGTCCCGTCCTGCACGGGCCGTGACGCCGAGCCCCGGGCATCTGCGCGGGGCTTTTTTCTGTGCCCGGAGCCTTCCGGCAGCGGCCGGCATCGAAGACCGGAAGGAGTACCATGGCGAACCCGGAAAAGGCAGCCGCGGTCGCCGAGTTGAAGGAACTGTTCTCCAACTCGGACGCCGCTGTCCTGACTGAGTACCGCGGCCTCACCGTGGCCCAGCTCAAGGAGCTGCGCCGCGCGCTCGGTGAGAACGCCGAATACGCCGTGGTGAAGAACACGCTGACCGCGATCGCGGCCAAGGAGCTGGGGATCGACGCGTTCGACGGCCAGCTCGCCGGCCCGAGCGCGATCGCCTTCATCTCGGGGGATCCCGTCGAGGCCGCCAAGAGCCTGCGTGACTTCGCCAAGGCGAACCCGCAGCTCGTCCTCAAGGGCGGCTACCTCGAGGGCAAGGCGCTCAGCGACGCGGAGATCAAGCAGCTCGCGGACCTCGAGTCCCGCGAGGTGCTGCTGGCCAAGGTGGCCGGTGCCGCCAAGGCGTCCCTGTCCCAGGCCGCGGCCCTGTTCCAGGCCCCGCTGTCGAAGACGGTTCGCACGGCCGAGGCGCTGCGCGCCAAGGTCGAGGAGCAGGACGCCTGACCAGCACCCCGCCGCGAGGCACTTTCTCACCACGGAACCAGACCGTCCCGCGCCGACGAACCCGGCCGGGCACACCATCGAAAAGGAGCCACAACCATGGCCAAGCTCACCACCGCTGAACTGATCGACGCGTTCAAGGAGCTCTCCCTCATCGAGCTCTCCGAGTTCGTGAAGGCCTTCGAGGAGACCTTCGACGTCACCGCCGCCGCCCCCGTGGCCGTCGCCGGTGCCGCCGCCCCGGCCGCCGCCGCCGAGGAGGCCGAGGAGCAGACCGAGTTCGACGTCGTCCTCGAGGCCGCCGGCGAGAAGAAGATCCAGGTCATCAAGGAGGTCCGCGCGCTGACCTCCCTCGGCCTCAAGGAGGCCAAGGACCTCGTGGACTCGGCTCCCAAGGCCGTCCTCGAGGGCGCCAACAAGGAGGCCGCGGACAAGGCCAAGGAGGCCCTCGAGGGCGCCGGCGCCACCGTCACCCTCAAGTAGGACCCAGCAGGACCCCGGGTGCGCTCCCGCGGGGAACGCACCGGCGAGGCCCCGGACGCTCGGCGTCCGGGGCCTCGTGCCGTCCCGGCCGCCCTGTGGGACACTGGAGGGCACCACCACACCGGCCGCCCACGCGCACCGGCCGGCCCGGGGCAGCGCACGCTCCGGACTGCCGCCGGCGCCACCGGAGGACCTCCCGCCCGGAGGACCCCGGCACCGCCGCGAGCAGGCCGCTCCGACGGGCTCCGCCCACCCGCCCCGGCCGGGGCCGGGGCCGCCCACGGGGCCGCGAACCACGAGGAGCCCACTGTGACCTTCCTGCCACGCCACCTCGGACCGGACGCCGCCGAGACCCGGAGCATGCTCCGCACCGTCGGCGCCGCCGACCTCGACGAGCTCGTCGCCCGGGCGGTCCCCGCCGCCATCGCCTCGGACGAGCCCCTGCGGCTGCCCGCCCCGATGTCGGAGCACGAGGCCCTCGCGGCCCTGCGCCGGGTGGCCGCGAAGAACCGCGTGATGACCCAGATGCTCGGACAGGGCTACGCGGACACCGTCACCCCGCCCGCGCTGCGCCGCAACATCCTCGAGAACCCCGCCTGGTACACGTCCTACACCCCGTACCAGCCCGAGATCTCCCAGGGCCGTCTCGAGGCGCTGCTGACGTTCCAGAACGCGGTCATGGACCTCACCGGGCTGGACCTGGCCAACGCCTCCCTCCTGGACGAGGCCACCGCCGTCACCGAGGCCGTGCTCATGATGCGCCGGGCCAACCGCAGGGCCACGAGCCGGCGCGTCGTCGTCGACGCCCGGACCCTGCCCCAGACCCTCGCCGTGCTCCGCGGGCGCTGCCGGGCCGTGGGCATCGAGCTCGTCGTCACCGACCTCGCGGAGGGGCTGCCCGAGGGGGACCTGTTCGGCGTGGTCCTGACCCAGGTGGGCGTCGACGGGGAGGTCGTCCCCCTCGCCGGGGTCGCCGAGGAGGCGCACGCGCGGGGCGCGCTCGTGGCCGTGGCCACCGACCTGCTGGCGCTCACCCTGCTGCGCTCCCCGGGGGAGCAGGGCGCGGACATCGCCGTGGGCTCCGCCCAGCGCTTCGGGGTGCCGCTGTTCTTCGGAGGGCCCCACGCCGCGTTCCTGGCCTGCCGCACGGGGCTCGAGCGGAACCTGCCGGGCCGCCTGGTGGGCGTCTCGACGGACTCCTCCGGCCGGCCCGCCTACCGGCTGGCCCTGCAGACCCGGGAGCAGCACATCCGCCGGGAGAAGGCCACCTCCAACATCTGCACCGCCCAGGCGCTGCTGGCGATCGTGGCCGGCGCCTACGCCGCCTACCACGGCCCCGACGGGCTGCGGGCCATCGCCGAGCGCGTGCACGGCCTGGCCGCCCGCCTGGCCGCCGGGCTCGCCGCGGCCGGCGTCCGGGTGGTGCACGAGCGGTTCTTCGACACCGTGCTGGCCGAGGTCCCCGGCCGCGCCGACGCCGTGGTGGCGGCGGCCGCGGAGCGCGGGATCAACGTCCGCCGGGCCGGCCCGGACCACGTGTCCGTGTCGGTGGGCGAGCCCCACGACGAGCGGGACGTCGACGCCGTGCTCGCCGCCTTCGGCGCCTCGGCCACGCCGGACGGCGGCGCGGGGCCGGCCTGGGAGCTGCCGGCCGAGCTGCTGCGCACCGACGCCTACCTGACCCACCCGGTGTTCACCCTGCACCGCTCCGAGACCGCGATGATGCGCTGGCTGCGCTCGCTCGCCGACAAGGACCTGGCCCTGGACCGGACCATGATCCCGCTGGGCTCGTGCACCATGAAGCTCAACGCCGCCGCGGAGATGGAGCCCATCAGCTGGCCCGAGCTCGCCTCGATCCACCCGCTGGCCCCGGAGGACCAGACCCTGGGCTGGCGCGAGCTCATCACCCAGCTCGAGACCTGGCTCACGGAGATCACCGGCTACGCCGCGGTCTCCGTCCAGCCCAACGCGGGCTCCCAGGGCGAGCTCGCGGGGCTGCTCGCGATCCGGCGCTACCTCCTCTCCCGGGGCGACCGGCAGCGCACCACGATCCTCATCCCGTCCTCGGCCCACGGCACCAACGCCGCCTCCGCGGTGCTCGCCGACCTCACGGTGGTGGTCGTGGCCACCGCCAAGGACGGCTCCGTGGACATGGACGACCTCGCCGCGAAGATCGAGGCCGTGGGCGACCGGCTCGCGGGCATCATGGTCACCTACCCCTCCACGCACGGCGTGTTCGAGGAGCAGATCACCGCGGTGTGCGCCGCGGTGCACGACGCGGGGGGCCAGGTCTACGTGGACGGCGCCAACCTCAACGCCCTCATGGGCCTCGCCCGGCCGGGCCGCTTCGGCGGGGACGTCTCCCACCTGAACCTGCACAAGACCTTCTGCATCCCGCACGGCGGCGGCGGCCCGGGCGTGGGGCCCGTGGGCGTCGCGGAGCACCTCGTGCCGTTCCTGCCCGGGGACCCCGGCGCCGCGGACACCGGGGAGGACACGTTCCCCGTCTCCCAGGCCCGCTACGGCTCGGCCGGGGTGCTGCCCATCACCTGGATGTACATCGCGATGACCGGGGCCGAGGGCCTCACGGCGTCGTCGCGCACCGCGATCCTCAGCGCGAACTACGTCTCCGTCCGGCTCGCCGACGTCTTCCCCACGCTCTACACGGGTCCCGGCGGCCTCGTGGCCCACGAGTGCATCCTGGACCTGCGCGCGCTCACCAAGGCCTCCGGGGTGACCGCGGAGGACGTGTGCAAGCGGCTCGTCGACTACGGCTTCCACGCCCCGACCCTCGCGTTCCCGGTCGCGGGCACGCTCATGGTCGAGCCGACGGAGTCCGAGAACCTCGCGGAGCTGGACCGGTTCGTGGACGCGATGCGCGCCATCCACGCGGAGATGACCGCCGTGGCGCAGGGCGAGGTCGCGCTCGAGGACTCGGTGCTGCACCACGCCCCGCACACCGCGGAGGTGCTCACCGCGGACGAGTGGGACCGGGCCTACCCCCGCTCCCGGGCCGCCTACCCGCTGCCCGCCCTGCGCCTGGCCAAGTACTGGCCGCCCGTGGGCCGGGTCGAGAACGCCGCCGGCGACCGCCACCTCGTCTGCAGCTGCCCGCCGATCGAGGCCTTCGCGGTCGAGACCCCCGCCGCGGCCGGCGCGGAGCCGGACGCGGCGGCCGTGCGCGGCGGAGCCGTGGGGGCCGCCCGGTGAGCAGGCCGCCCCGGCGCCGCCGGGAGCCCTGAGACCCGGCACACGGAATCTACCATCCTACGAGCGGACGGCGCCCGCGTCCACCGCCCGTGTGGACAGGAGCGCCGTTCGCGCCTATGCTGGATCTTTGCGTTGTCCCTCATTCTGCGTGCCTTCATATAGCGGTGGGCGCCCCCGGGGAGCGAACCAGCATCGTCAGCCCGCTGGACCTCGCACACCCGTCACCCCGAGCCGGGAACTGCGCGATTCAACTGCAGGTCTGTGGAAGGAATCCATCTTGGTCGCCTCGAGCACCGATTCGAACGTAACCGCTAACCGACCGGCCGACGGGAACATCCCGCGCCGCATCTCCTTCGCCAAGATCCACGAACCGCTGGACGTGCCGAACCTGCTGGCCCTCCAGACGGACAGCTTCGACCGCCTCGTCGGCAACGAGCGGTGGCAGGCCCGCGTCCAGCAGGCCATCGAGACGGGGGAGCAGGGCATCGCCCGCACTTCCGGGCTCTCCGACATCTTCGAGGAGATCTCCCCGATCGAGGACTTCCAGGGCACCATGTCCCTGTCCTTCTCGGAGCCGGAGTTCTACGACCCGAAGTACACCATGGACGAGTGCAAGGACCGGGACGCCACCTACTCGGCGCCCCTGTACGTCAAGGCCGAGTTCATGAACAACAACACGGGCGAGATCAAGCAGCAGACCGTGTTCATGGGCGACTTCCCGCTGATGACCGAGAAGGGCACCTTCGTCATCAACGGCACCGAGCGTGTCGTGGTCTCCCAGCTCGTCCGCTCGCCGGGCGCGTACTTCGAGCGCGGCCAGGACCGCACCTCGGACAAGGACATCTACTCCGCGAAGATCATCCCCTCCCGCGGCGCCTGGTTCGAGCTCGAGATCGACAAGCGCGACCAGGTGGGCGTTCGCCTGGACCGCAAGCGCAAGCAGTCCGTGACCGTGCTGCTCAAGGCCCTGGGCTGGAGCGAGTCCCGCATCCTCGAGGAGTTCGGCGAGTTCGACTCCATCCGGGCGACCCTCGAGAAGGACACCGTCGAGTCCCGCGAGGACGCGCTGCTCGACATCTACCGCAAGCTGCGCCCGGGGGAGCCGCCCACGGTCGACGCCGCGCAGGCGCTGCTGGACAACATGTACTTCAACGCCAAGCGCTACGACCTGGCGAAGGTGGGCCGGTACAAGATCAACCGGAAGCTGGGCCTCGACAAGGCGTTCGAGGACGAGGACGCCTCGGTCCTCTCCGTCGACGACATCGTCGCGATGATCCGCTACCTCGTGACCCTGCACGCCGGCGGCGAGACCATGAAGGGCGTGCGCGACGGCGAGCCCCGCGAGGTCGTGGTCGACGTCGACGACATCGACCACTTCGGCAACCGCCGCATCCGCGCGGTCGGCGAGCTGATCGAGAACCAGATCCGCACCGGTCTGTCCCGGATGGAGCGCGTGGTGCGCGAGCGGATGACCACCCAGGACGTCGAGGCGATCACCCCGCAGACCCTGATCAACATCCGTCCCGTGGTGGCGGCGATCAAGGAGTTCTTCGGCACCTCGCAGCTGTCGCAGTTCATGGACCAGAACAACCCGCTGGCGGGCCTGACCCACAAGCGCCGGCTGTCCGCGCTCGGCCCGGGCGGTCTCTCCCGCGACCGCGCCGGCATGGAGGTCCGTGACGTCCACCCCTCGCACTACGGCCGGATGTGCCCGATCGAGACCCCTGAGGGCTCCAACATCGGTCTGATCGGCTCGCTGGCGACCTACGGGCGGATCAACCCGTTCGGCTTCATCGAGACGCCGTACCGCAAGGTCGTCGACGGCCTGGTGACCGACGACGTCGAGTACCTCACCGCCGACGACGAGCGCGGGGTCACGATCGCGCAGGCCAACGCCCCGCTGACCACGGACAACCGGTTCGCAGAGGACGCCGTGCTCGCGCGCGCAGCCGACGGCTCGGGCGAGGCCGTGCTGGTCGACCCGACCGCCGTGCAGTACATGGACGTCTCCCCGCGCCAGATGGTGTCCGTGGCGACGGCCCTGATCCCGTACCTCGAGCACGACGACGCCAACCGCGCGCTCATGGGCGCCAACATGCAGCGCCAGGCCGTGCCGCTGCTCGAGTCCGAGGCCCCGCTCGTGGGCACCGGCATGGAGCGCTACGCGGCCCTGGACGCCGGCGACTCCGTGCTGGCCCGCAAGGCCGGCGTGGTCGAGGAGGTCTCGGCGAACCTCGTGCGCGTGCTCAACGACGACGGGACGACCACGGTCTACCCGATCAACAAGTTCACGCGCTCGAACCCGGGCAACACGTACAACCAGCGCGTCATCGTCTCCGAGGGCGAGCGGGTCGAGGAGCGCTCGGTCATCGCCGACGGCCCCTCCACCGACCAGGGCGAGCTGGCCCTGGGCAAGAACCTGCTGGTCGCCTACATGTCCTGGGAGGGCCTCAACTACGAGGACGCGATCATCCTCTCCCAGCGCATGGTCTCGGAGGACGTGCTCACCTCGATCCACATCGAGGAGCACGAGATCGACGCCCGCGACACGAAGCTGGGCGCCGAGGAGATCACCCGGGACATCCCGAACGTGTCCGAGGAGGTGCTGTCCGCCCTCGACGAGCGCGGCATCATCCACATCGGCGCGGAGGTCCAGGCCGGCGACATCCTCGTGGGCAAGGTCACCCCGAAGGGCGAGACCGAGCTGACCCCGGAGGAGCGCCTGCTCCGGGCGATCTTCGGCGAGAAGTCCCGCGAGGTGCGCGACACGTCCCTGAAGGTGCCCCACGGCGAGTCCGGCACCGTCATCGGCGTGCGCGTCTTCGACCGCGACGACGAGGACGACGACCTGCCCGCGGGCGTCAACCAGGTGGTCCGGGTGTACGTGGCGCAGAAGCGCAAGATCACGGACGGCGACAAGCTCGCCGGCCGCCACGGCAACAAGGGCGTCATCTCGAAGATCCTGCCCCTGGAGGACATGCCGTTCCTCGAGGACGGCACCCCCGTGGACATCATCCTCAACCCGCTGGGCGTGCCCGGCCGCATGAACCTCGGGCAGGTCCTCGAGGTGCACACCGGCTGGCTGGCCAAGCAGGGCTGGAACATCGAGGGCGAGCCGGAGTGGCTCGACCGGCTGCCGAACTTCCCGAAGCAGTCCGGCCCCACCAACGTGGCCACCCCGGTGTTCGACGGCGCCCGCGAGGAGGAGATCTTCGACCTCCTGGACCACACCAACCCCACGCGCGACGGCGTGCGCCTCATCGACCGCTCCGGCAAGGCCCGGCTGTTCGACGGGCGCTCCGGCGAGCCGTTCCCGGACCCCGTGTCGGTGGGCTACCAGTACATCCTGAAGCTGCACCACCTCGTGGACGACAAGATCCACGCGCGCTCGACCGGCCCGTACTCCATGATCACCCAGCAGCCGCTGGGCGGTAAGGCGCAGTTCGGCGGCCAGCGCTTCGGCGAGATGGAGGTCTGGGCGCTCGAGGCGTACGGCGCGGCCTACACGCTGCAGGAGCTGCTGACGGTCAAGTCGGACGACGTGCACGGGCGCGTGAAGGTCTACGAGGCCATCGTGAAGGGCGAGAACATCCCCGAGCCGGGTGTCCCCGAGTCCTTCAAGGTCCTCATCAAGGAGATGCAGTCGCTGTGCCTGAACGTCGAGGTGCTCTCGGCGGACGGCAACACCATCGAGATGCGCGATTCGGATGACGAGGTCTTCCGGGCGGCCGAGGAACTGGGCATCGATCTCTCGCACTCCGAGCCCAGCTCGGTCGAAGAGGTCTGATCCCCCTCGTTCCAGCCCGACGAGACGTCAACTTTTCCAGAGAAAGAGATAAAGGACCCTCATGTCCAACGAATCTTCACTAGGCCTCATGCGGATCGGTCTTGCGACCGCGGAGGACATCCGGACCTGGTCCTACGGCGAGGTCAAGAAGCCGGAGACCATCAACTACCGCACGCTCAAGCCCGAGAAGGACGGCCTGTTCTGCGAGAAGATCTTCGGTCCCACCCGGGACTGGGAGTGCTACTGCGGCAAGTACAAGCGCGTGCGCTACAAGGGCATCATCTGCGAGCGCTGCGGCGTGGAGGTCACCCGGGCCAAGGTGCGCCGTGAGCGCATGGGCCACATCGAGCTGGCCGCTCCCGTGACCCACATCTGGTACTTCAAGGGCGTCCCCTCGCGCCTGGGGTACCTGCTGGACCTCGCCCCGAAGGACCTGGAGAAGGTCATCTACTTCGCGGCGTACATGATCACGTCGGTGGACGAGGACGCCCGCCACGACGACCTGCCGAACCTGCAGGCGGCCGTGGACCGCGAGAAGGCGCAGATGGAGTCCACCCGCGACTCCGACATCGCCGCGATCGCCCGGGACCTCGAGACCGAGCTCGGCCGCGTCGAGGAGGAGGGCGGCAAGGCCGCGGAGAAGCGCAAGCTCCGCGACTCCGCCGACCGCCAGATGGCCAACGTGCGCAAGCGCGCCAACGTGGAGATCGACCGCCTCGAGCAGGTCTGGGACCGCTTCAAGAACCTCAAGGTCAACGACCTCGAGGGCGACGAGGCGCTCTACCGCGTCATGGTGGACCGCTACGGCATGTACTTCGAGGGCTCGATGGGCGCCGAGGCGATCAAGAAGCGCCTGGAGACCTTCGACCTCGAGGCCGAGGCCGAGGCGCTGCGCGAGACCATCGCGACCGGCAAGGGCCAGCGCAAGACCCGTGCCCTGAAGCGGCTCAAGGTCGTCAACGCGTTCCTGACCACGGACAACTCCCCGCTGGGCATGGTCCTGGACGCCGTCCCGGTGATCCCGCCGGAGCTGCGGCCGATGGTCCAGCTCGACGGCGGCCGCTTCGCCACCTCGGACCTCAACGACCTCTACCGGCGCGTGATCAACCGCAACAACCGGCTCAAGCGCCTGCTGGACCTGGGCGCCCCGGAGATCATCGTCAACAACGAGAAGCGGATGCTGCAGGAGGCCGTGGACTCGCTGTTCGACAACGGCCGCCGCGGCCGGCCCGTCACCGGGCCGGGCAACCGGGCGCTGAAGTCGCTGTCCGACATGCTCAAGGGCAAGCAGGGCCGCTTCCGGCAGAACCTGCTCGGCAAGCGCGTCGACTACTCCGGCCGCTCGGTCATCGTGGTCGGCCCCCAGTTGAAGCTGCACCAGTGCGGTCTGCCCAAGCAGATGGCCCTCGAGCTGTTCAAGCCGTTCGTGATGAAGCGGCTCGTGGACCTCAACCACGCGCAGAACATCAAGTCGGCCAAGCGCATGGTCGAGCGCTACCGCCCGCAGGTGTGGGACGTGCTGGAGGAGGTCATCACCGAGCACCCGGTGCTGCTCAACCGTGCGCCCACCCTGCACCGTCTGGGCATCCAGGCGTTCGAGCCGCAGCTCGTCGAGGGCAAGGCCATCCAGCTCCACCCGCTCGTGTGCGGCGCGTTCAACGCCGACTTCGACGGCGACCAGATGGCCGTGCACCTGCCCCTGTCCCCGGAGGCCCAGGCCGAGGCGCGCATCCTGATGCTGTCCTCGAACAACATCCTGAAGCCCTCGGACGGCAAGCCCATCGCCCTGCCCTCGCAGGACATGATCATCGGGCTCTACCACCTCACCACCGTCCGCGAGGGCGAGGAGGGGGAGGGCCGCTCGTTCTCCTCGGTGGCCGAGGCGATCATGGCCCACGACGCCGGCAGGCTGCACCTGAACGCGCTGTGCCGGATCGAGCTGGAGCACTTCGTGCCGTTCGAGGGCTGGCAGGCCCCCGAGGGCTGGGAGCCCGGCCGCCCCGTGATCGTGGAGACCACCCTGGGCCGGGTGCTGTTCAACGAGACCCTGCCCGAGGACTACCCCTGGGACGAGGCCGTCGCGGACAAGAAGCACCTGTCCGCCCTGGTCAACGATCTCGCGGAGCGGTACCCGATGGTGACCGTGGCGCACACGCTGGACGAGCTCAAGGACGCCGGGTTCCACTGGGCGGCCCGCTCGGGCGTGACCGTGGCGATCTCGGACATCGCGACCCCGCCGGAGAAGCCCGCCATCATGGAGGGCTACGAGGCGCAGGCCGCGAAGATCCAGGGCCAGTACGACCGCGGTCTGATCGACGACGACGAGCGCCGCTCGGAGCTCATCGACATCTGGACCAAGGCCACGGACGAGGTCGCCCAGGCCATGCAGGCGAACCTGTCCCCGCTGAACACCATCAACCGCATGGTGTCCTCCGGCGCCCGAGGCAACTGGATGCAGGTCCGCCAGATCGCCGGCATCCGCGGGCTCGTGTCCAACCCCAAGGGCGAGATCATGCCCCGCCCGATCAAGTCCTCCTACCGCGAGGGCCTGTCGGTGCTGGAGTACTTCATCGCGACCCACGGCGCCCGCAAGGGACTGGCCGACACCGCGCTGCGCACGGCGAACTCGGGCTACCTGACCCGTCGTCTCGTGGACGTCTCCCAGGACGTCATCGTGCGGGAGGCGGACTGCATGACGGAGCGCGGCCTGAACCTGCCGCTCGCCGACGTGCAGGAGACCGGTGCCCGCGTGCTGCACGAGGACATCGAGAACACCGTGCACGGCCGCGTGCTCGCGGTGGACGTGGTGGACGCCAACGGCGAGATCCTGGCCGAGGCCGGCACGGACCTCTCCGACGGGCTCATCAGCGCGCTGTTCACCGGCGGGGCCGACACGGTGCGCGTGCGCTCCGTGCTGACCTGCGAGTCGGCGGTGGGCGTGTGCGCCGCGTGCTACGGCCGCTCGCTGGCCTCCAACCAGCTGGTGGACATCGGCGAGGCGGTGGGCATCATCGCCGCGCAGTCGATCGGTGAGCCGGGCACCCAGCTCACCATGCGCACCTTCCACACCGGTGGTGTGGCGTCCTCGGACGGCGACATCACCCAGGGTCTGCCCCGCATCCAGGAGCTCTTCGAGGCCCGCACGCCCAAGGGCGTGGCGCCGATCTCGGAGGTCGCCGGGCGGGTCAGCATCGAGGACACCGAGAAGGCCCTCAAGCTCGTCGTGACCCCGGACAACGGGGACGAGGCGATCGGGTACCCGGTGCTGCGCCGTGCGAAGCTGCTGGTGACCGAGGGCGACCACGTCGAGGTCGGCCAGCAGCTGGTCTCCGGCGCCGTGGACCCCAAGGAGGTGCTGCGCATCCGCGGTCCGCGGCAGGCGCAGAAGCACCTCGTGGACGAGGTCCAGCGGGTGTACCGCTCCCAGGGCGTGGGCATCCACGACAAGCACGTGGAGGTCATCGTGCGGCAGATGCTGCGCCGCGTGACGATCATCGAGTCCGGTGAGACCGACCTGCTGCCGGGCGAGCTCGTGGAGAACGTGCGCTTCCTCGAGGCCAACCGCAAGGCCGTGGCGGAGAGCACCCGCCCGGCCGCCGGCCGGCCGGAGCTCATGGGCATCACGAAGGCCTCGCTGGCCACCGACTCGTGGCTGTCGGCCGCGTCCTTCCAGGAGACCACCCGCGTGCTCACGCAGGCGGCCATGGAGGGCAAGTCCGACCCGCTGGTGGGCCTCAAGGAGAACGTGATCATCGGCAAGCTGATCCCGGCCGGCACCGGGCTCGCGCGGTACAACAACATCGACGTGGAGCCGACGGACGAGGCGAAGGCCTCGCTGTTCACGGAGCCGGGCTCGTTCTCGGACTTCAGCTACGCGGAGGAGAACTCCTCGCCCGCCGAGTTCCAGGCGATCCCGCTGGAGGACTACGACTTCGGCTCCAACTGAGGCCGGTGTCCTGAGCAGGACGTGATCACGCCCGTGGTCGCCGCGGCAGCCCCGTCCCGGAAGCAGCGTCTTCCGGGGCGGGGCTGCTCCCGTCCGGCGGGACGCCGGCACGGACGGCCGCGGACCAGGAAGGAGCCCGAGGGACGACCATGGCGAACTCACCCACCGGGGAGTCGGTGCTCGAGCGCGCCGACCGGATCCTCGCGGCGTTCACCGCCGAGAACTCCCGGCTGACGGGGGGCCGGATCGCGGCCCTCACCGGCCTGCCCACCGCCACCGCGCACCGGCTCGCCCGGGACATGGCCCGCCAGGGCTGGCTCGAGCGGGTGGAGGGCGGCCACTACGTGGTGGGCACCCGGCTGTGGGAGCTGGCCAACCGCTCCTCCCGCGAGCTCGGGCTGGCCCGCGCCGCCCGCCCGTTCATGGGGGACATCCACGCCGTGCTGCGCCAGCACGTGCAGCTGGGCATCGTGGAGGGCCGCGAGGTGCTGCTCGTGGAGCGGCTCTCGCACCCCCGCGCCGTGCCCGTGCGCGCCGAGGTGGCGGGCCGGCTGCCCCTGCACCTGTCCGCCACGGGCCTCGTCCTGCTGGCGCACGCGCCGGCGGAGTACCGGGAGGAGTACCTGCAGGGCCCCCTGCCGGCGTTCACCGAGCTCTCCCCGACGGACCCCGGCGTCCTCGCCGCCGAGCTCGAGCGGATCCGCGCGGCGGGGCACGCCCTGCAGACCGGCTACCTGGAGACCGGGACGGCGGGCATCGCCGTGCCCGTGCGGGGGCGCGGCGAGCAGGTGGTGGCCGGCCTGGGCGTCATCACCCCGGCGGGGGACCCGGCCGCCCGGGCCGGGGCGATCGTGCAGGCCCTGCACACCGCCGCGCACGGCATCCGCCGGACGCTGCGCGACGCCGACCGCTGACCCGCTCCGACGCCGTCCCGTTGAACGGGACGACTGTGGTGCCGCCCACAGGGCGCTGGGACACTGGACACGATTCGACGTCCGTCCCACCAGGAGCCCCCATGAGCGCACAGCGCACCGTACTCAGCACCCAGGTCGGCATCGTCGGCGGAGGCCCGGCCGGGCTGATGCTGGCCCACATGCTCGGCCGCGCCGGCATCGACAGCATCGTCGTGGAGAAGCGCGACAAGGAGACCATCCACGCGACTCACCGGGCCGGCATCCTCGAGGCACCGACCGTGCGGATGCTCGTCGACGAGGGGGTCGACGGCCGGGTCCTCACCGAGGGCCACGAGCACGAGGGCACCGTCCTGCGCTTCGACGGCCGCAGCCACCGCATCGACTTCCAGGAGCTCGTCGGCGAGTCCGTGTGGCTCTACCCGCAGAACGAGGTGTTCCTCGACCTGGCCGAGGCGCGGGAGCGCGACGGCGGCGACGTGCGCTGGTCGGTCACCGACACCGAGGTCCTCGACCTGACCACCGACCGGCCGGCGATCCGCTTCACCGACGCCGCGGGGGAGGACGTCGAGGTCCGCTGCGAGATCCTGGTGGGCGCCGACGGCTCGCAGAGCATCTGCCGCCGCGCCATCCCCGAGCAGGAGCGCACCGACAACTTCATCGAGTACCCCTTCGCGTGGTTCGGGATCCTCGCCGAGGCCCCGCCCAGCGCCCCCGAGCTGATCTACGCGAACTCCGAGCACGGCTTCGCCCTCGTCTCCTCCCGCAGCGACACCGTCCAGCGGATGTACTTCCAGTGCGACCCGGAGGAGGACGTCGAGGACTGGGACGACGAGCGGATCTGGGCCGAGCTCCAGCGCCGTGTCGCCGGGCCCGACGGGCTCCGGCTCCAGGAGGGGCCCATCTTCGACAAGACGGTGCTCAAGTTCCGCTCCTACGTCTGCGAGCCCCTGCGCCACGGCAACCTCTTCCTCGTGGGCGACGCCGGCCACACCGTGCCCCCGACCGGCGCCAAGGGCCTGAACCTCGCGTTCTGCGACGTCCGCGTGCTCGCCCCGGCGCTGGTGGAGTACTTCCGCTCCGGCGACGACTCCGGGCTGGCCGGGTACTCTGCCACCGCCCTGGAGCGGGTCTGGAAGGCGCAGAACTTCTCCTACTGGGCCACCCAGCTCCTGCACACCCAGCCGGGGGAGAACCCCTTCCACCAGAAGCGCCGGCGCGGCGAGTTCACGGCGATCACCGGCTCCCCGCGCGGCGCCGCCTACTTCGCCGAGTCCTACACCGGCTGGCCCGACGACCGCTGACGGCCGCGCGCCCCACTGTGACCCCACAATAAGTTCGCACAACGAACATGTGTGCGAATGCTGCACCAGTTGCGCTACCCTCGGAGAGGTCTCCGGGGAGCCGCCGACCGCGGCGGGCGCGACGCCCACCGGTGCGGCAGCCACCTCGCGACAGAAGGAGTCGACCCATGACCGACCAGGACCAGGAGCCGGAGGAGGCCTTCGTGCACCTCACCCCGAAGGGCCCCGACGACGCGGCGGACACCCAGTCCGACCTCGACCGCGAGATGGCGGGGATCAGCGCGGACTACGCGGCCGCGGACCGCACCGAGACCCAGCCGCGGCTGGACTACGCGCCCTACCGCAGCTCGATCCTGCGGCACCCCACCAAGGACCTGCACCACGCCGACCCCGAGACCATCGAGCTGCACGCCCCCGCCTTCGGTGAGCGGGACGTGCACCGGCTCGAGTCGGACCTGACCATCCAGTCGGGCGGGGAGCCCGTCGGCGAGCGGATCAAGATCCGCGGCCGGGTCCTCGACGGCGACGGGCGGCCCGTGCGCCATCAGCTCGTGGAGATCTGGCAGGCCAACGCCGCCGGGCGCTACATCCACAAGCGGGACCAGCACCCCGCGCCCATCGACCCCAACTTCACCGGGGTGGGGCGGTGCCTGACCGGCGAGGACGGCTCCTACGAGTTCGTCACGATCAAGCCCGGGCCGTACCCCTGGAAGAACCACCACAACGCCTGGCGGCCCGCGCACGTGCACTTCTCGCTGTTCGGCACGGACTTCACCCAGCGGATGATCACCCAGATGTACTTCCCCTCCGACCCGCTGTTCGCGCTGGACCCGATCTTCCGCTCCATCGTGGACCCGAAGGCCCGCGAACGGCTCGTGGCCCGCTACGACCACGAGACCTCCGAGCACGAGTGGCTGCTCGGCTACACCTGGGACATCGTGCTCAGCGGCTCGAACCGCACCTGGACGGAAGGCGACACCCATGTCTGAGACCTCGGCCACCCCCGCTCTCCCGGCCACGCCCGGCCAGACCATCGGGCCCTTCTTCGGCTACGCGCTGCCCTACGACAAGGGCGAGCTGCTCGTGCCGCTGGGGCACCCCCGTGCGGTCCGGCTGCACGGCACGGTCACCGACGGCCGCGGCGACACCGTCCCGGACGCGATGCTCGAGATCTGGCAGGCGGACGGCGACGGCGCGGTCCCCACCGCGACCGGCTCGCTCGTGCGGGACGGCTACACCTTCACCGGCTTCGGCCGCGCCGCGGTCGACAACGAGGGCCACTACACCTTCACCACCGTGGACCCGGGCCCCACCGAGCCCGGCAGGGCGCCGTTCATCACCCTGACGGTCTTCGCCCGCGGCCTGCTCAACCGGCTGTTCACCCGCATCTACCTGCCGGAGGACACCGAGGCGCTGGCCAACGACCCGCTGCTGCGCTCGCTGCCGGAGGACCGGCGCCGCACGCTGATCGCCGAGCGCGAGGCCGACGGCTCCCTGCGCTTCGACGTCCGGATGCAGGGGGAGGACGAGACCGTCTTCCTCACCTACCCGAACCTCGAGCCCTGACCGGTCCGTGCGGGGACCCGGCCGCACCGGCCGGGTCCCCGCACGCCGCCCCTGCACCCCGCCGCAGCCCCGCCCCGGCCACGGCGGCACCACCCACGACCGGGAGACCGGACGCCACCCGAGGAGAACGCGCATGACCGACGCCGGGCTGCTCAGCCCCGGGACCCACCGGGGCGACGCGCACACCGACGACACCGCGGTGCTGCAGGCGCTGCTCGACGTCGAGGCGGCCTGGGTCGCCGCGCAGGCGGACGCCGGGCTCGCCCCGCCCGCCGCGGCCGGGGCCGCCCGCGCGGCCGCCCGGGCGGAGGACTACGACGCCGTGGACGTCGCCCGGCGCGCCGAGGGCGGCGGGAACCCGGTCATCCCGCTCCTCGCCGACTACCGGCGGCGGCTGGAGCAGCTCGACCCCGGCGCCGTGCGCTTCGTGCACCGCGGCCTGACGAGCCAGGACGTCATGGACACGGCCATGATGCTGGTGCTGCGCCGTGCGTCCGTGCCCCTGGGGCGGCAGCTCCGCGCCACCGCGGAGGCCCTGGCCCGGCTGGTGGAGGCCCACCGCGGCACCGTCCAGGCCGCCCGCACCCTCACGCAGCACGCCCTGCCCAGCACCTTCGGGCTCAAGGCCGCCGGCTGGCTCGCCGGGCTGCAGGACCTGGAGCAGGACGTCGCCGGGCTGGGCCGGCTGCCGGTGGCCTACGGCGGGGCGGCCGGCACCCTCGCCGGGAGCCTCGCGCTCTTCCCCGGCGCTCCCGACGCCGCGGAGCAGGCCGTGGACCTGGCCCGCCGCTGGGCCGACGAGCTCGGGCTCGGCACGCCTCCGCACGTGTGGCACACCAGCAGGCGGCCGGTGCTGCGCAGCGCCGAGACCCTCGGGGCGGTGTGCGCCGCCCTGGGCCGGATCGCCAACGACGTCCTGCTGCTCTCCCGGCCCGAGCTCGGCGAGCTGCGCGAACCGGCCGCGGAGGGACGCGGCGTGTCCTCGGCCATGCCGCAGAAGCAGAACCCCGTGCTCTCCGTGCTGCTGCGGCGCACCGCCCTGACCGCCCCGCAGCTGGTGGCCCAGCTGCACCTCGCCGCCTCCCAGTACGTGGACGAGCGCCCCGACGGCGCCTGGCACACGGAGTGGCCGGCGCTGCGGGAGCTCGCCCGGCTCGCCGTCGCGGCGTCCTCGCACGCGCAGGAGCTCACCGCCGGACTGGGCGTGGACACCGCCCGGATGCGGGCCAACCTGGACGCCTCCGGTCCCGCCGTGCTCGCCGAGCGGATCAGCGCCGCCCTCGCCCCCCTGCTCGGCCCCGGCCCGGACGGCGCCACGGGCCGGCAGCGGGTCCAGGCGGTCGTGCGCGAGCACGCGACCGACCGGGAGGGCATGCTCGAGGCCCTCCTGGACCTCACCGCGGGCACCGTCCTGGCCGACGGCACGCCCGTGGACCGCGGCCTCGTGGCGGACCTGCTCGACCCCGCCGGCTACCTCGGCGCCAACGACCTGCTGATCGACCGGGTGCTCGCGCGCCACCGCCGCGGCGCGGACGCCCCCCCAGCGGCCCCCGGCACACCGGCGGGGGCCGCCGACCACGACGCCGCCGGAGGCCCCGCCGGCCTCACCCCCAGGAGCAGCGCATGAGCGTCCCCGTCCTCGCCCTCGTCGAGTTCACGGACCGGCCCGCCCCGTCGGCGCAGGCCCCGCTGCTGGTGCTCGGTCCGTCGCTGGGCACGTCCGTGACCTCGCTGTGGTCCGGCGTCGCCCGCCGGCTCGCGGCCGACGTCCGGGTCCTGGGCTGGGACCTGCCCGGGCACGGCGGCTCCGCGCCCACCGGCGACCCCTTCACGGTCGCCGAGCTCGCCGGGGCGGTGCTGACGGCTGTGGACCGCTTCCGGGCGGCCGCCGGGATGCCGAACGGACAACCGTTCTTCTACGCGGGGTGCTCGATCGGCGGCTGCGTGGGGCAGCAGCTGCTCCTCGACGCCCCGGGCCGGGTCCGCGCCGCCGCCCTCGTGAGCACCGCGGCCCGGGTGGGGGAGCCCGGTGCCTGGGGGGAGCGCGCCCGGCTCGTGGCCGCCGCCGGCACCCCCACCCAGGTCGTGGGCTCCGCGCAGCGGTGGTTCGCCCCGGGCTTCATCGAGCGGGACGCCGTCACCACCACGGGCCTGCTGCACGACCTCCAGGACGCGGACCGGTTCTCCTACGCCCGGGCGTGCGAGGCACTCGCCGCCTTCGACGTGCGCGCCGGCCTGGGCCCCGCGGGTGTGCCGGTGCTCGCCGTGGCCGGTGCGCACGACACCGCGACGCCGCCGGAGTCGGTGGCGGAGCTCGCCGAGGCCGCCGGCGGGCGCCTCGTCGTCGTCGAGGACGCCGCCCACCTGGTGCCCGCCGAGGCCCCGCAGGACGTGGCACGGCTGCTCGACGAGCACTTCCGCACCCCGCCCTCCCACGACCCCGAAGGAGCACGAGCATGAGCAGCAACCCCCGGCGCACCGAGCAGGAGGCGCACGCGGAGGGCATGGCGGTGCGCCGCGAGGTGCTCTCCGACGCCCACGTGGACCGCGCCGAGGCCGGCAAGGACGCCTTCACCGCCGAGTTCCAGGACTTCATCTCCCGCTACGCGTGGGGCGAGATCTGGACCCGGCCCGGACTGGACCGGCGGATGCGCAGCGCCGTCACCCTGACCGCCCTGATCGCCGCCGGGCACTGGGAGGAGTTCGAGATGCACGTGCGCGCCGCCCTGCGCAACGGCCTGGACCGGGACGAGATCAAGGAGATCCTGCTGCAGTCCGCGATCTACCTCTCCGTGCCCTCGGCCAACAACGCCTTCAAGCACGCCCGGCAGGTCCTCGACGCCCTCGACGCCGAGGGCTCCTGAGACCTCCGCGCCACCGGGCCGCGCGCCCCGCGACCCGGGCACCCCTGACCCCGACACCCTGACCCCGGCACACCCTGACCCCGGCACACCCTGACCCCGACACCCCGTGACCGACGTGCCACGACGCAAGTGAGGAACACCATGACCGACGCCTACATCTACGACGCCGTGCGGACTCCCTTCGGCCGCTTCGGCGGCGCCCTGGCGGGCGTGCGCCCCGACGACCTGGCCGCGCTGGTGATCGGCGAGCAGGTCCGCCGCGCGTCCGCGCTGGACCCCGCCGCGATCGACGAGGTCGTGCTGGGCAACGCCAACGGCGCCGGCGAGGAGAACCGCAACGTCGCCCGGATGGGCACGCTGCTCGCCGGTCTGCCCGT
This sequence comes from Kocuria oxytropis, assembly GCF_040981195.1. Lineage (NCBI taxonomy): Bacteria > Bacillati > Actinomycetota > Actinomycetes > Micrococcales > Micrococcaceae > Kocuria > Kocuria oxytropis. The sequence goes on from NZ_JAVFXA010000005.1 coordinate 199,523, forward strand.
CGGCATCCCCGGCACCACCGTCAACCGCCTGTGCGGGTCCTCCCTGGACGCCGCGATCATCGCGTCCCGCCAGATCGGCGCCGGCGAGGCCGACCTGATGCTCGTCGGCGGCGTCGAGTCCATGAGCCGGGCCCCCTGGGTGCTCCCCAAGACGGAGCGGCCCTACCCGGCCGGGGACCTGACCCTCGCCTCCACCACGCTGGGCTGGCGCCTGGTCAACCCGCGGATGAACCCGGAGTGGACCGTGTCCCTGGGCGAGGCCACCGAGCAGCTCGCCGAGCGGCACGGCATCACCCGCGACCGGATGGACGAGTTCGCGTACCGCTCCCACCAGCTCACGCAGCAGGCGTGGGACGAGGGCTTCTACGCCGACCTCACGGTCCAGGTCCCCGGCACCGAGCTGACCCAGGACGAGTCCGTCCGCGCGTCCTCGACCGTCGAGAAGCTCGGAGGGCTGAAGACCGTCTTCCGCTCCGCGGAGCAGGGCGGCACCGTCACCGCCGGCAACGCCTCGCCCCTCAACGACGGCGCCTCCGCGGCCCTGCTGGGCTCCGAGCGGGCCGCCGAGCTGACCGGTCTGCAGCCCCTCGCCCGCATCGCCGGCCGGGGCGCCGCGGCCAACGAGCCCCAGTTCTTCGGCTTCGCCCCGGTCGAGGCCGCGAACCTCGCCCTGCGGCGCGCGGGGATCACGTGGGAGGACGTCGCCGCCGTGGAGCTCAACGAGGCCTTCGCCGCGCAGTCGCTGGCGTGCGTCGACGCCTGGGGCATCGACCCCGCGATCGTCAACCGGCACGGCGGCGCCATCGCCATCGGCCACCCCCTCGGCGCCTCCGGCACCCGCATCCTCGGCACCCTCGCACGGTCGCTGCAGGCCTCCGGCGGACGCTGGGGCGTCGCCGCGATCTGCATCGGCGTGGGCCAGGGCCTCGCCGTGGTGCTCGAGAACCCGAACGCCTGAGACCCGTCCCGACCCCCCGAAGAGAGGCACACCGCATGCTGAACATCGCCGAGAGCTGCGCACAGGCCGTGGCCCCGATCCACGACGGCGCCACCGTCATGATCGGCGGCTTCGGCGTGGCCGGCCAGCCCGTCGAGCTCATCGACGCGCTGATCGACCACGGCGCCACCGACCTGACGGTCGTGAACAACAACGCCGGCAACGGCGACGTGGGCCTGGCCCGGCTCATCCAGCTCGGGCGGGTGCGCAGGATCGTCTGCTCCTTCCCGCGCCAGTCCGACTCGTGGCACTTCGACGAGAGGTACCGGGCCGGGCAGATCGAGCTCGAGGTCGTCCCGCAGGGCAACCTCGCCGAGCGGATCCGCGCCGCCGGCGCCGGCATCGGGGCGTTCTTCACCCCCACCGGCTACGGCACCCCGCTGGCCGAGGGCAAGGAGGTCCGTGAGATCGACGGCCGCCACTACGTCCTGGAGCACCCCATCAGGGCCGACTTCTCCCTGACCAAGGCGCACGTCGCGGACCGGGCGGGCAACCTCGTCTACCGCAAGACCGCGCGCAACTTCGGCCCCATCATGGCCGCCGCCGCCACCACCTCCATCGTGCAGGTCGCGGAGATCGTGGAGCGCGGCGGGATCGACCCCGAGGTCGTCGTGACCCCGGGCATCTACGTGGACACCGTCGTGCGGATCGACGCGCCCGCCCAGACCGACCCCCGAGAGGAGCTCTGACATGAGCGAGAACACCGTGGACGTCGTGCCCAGGACGTCCGAGACCCCGCTCGCCCCCGAGGAGCTGGCCCGCGTGGTGGCCCGCGACATCCCCGCCGGCTCCTACGTCAACCTCGGCATCGGCCAGCCGACGCTGGTCTCCAACTACCTGACGGCCGAGGACGACGTCACGCTGCACACCGAGAACGGCATGCTCGGCATGGGCCCGGAGGCCCACGGCGACGAGGTCGACGCCGACCTCATCAACGCCGGCAAGATCCCCGTGGTCGAGACCCCCGGCTGCTCCTACTTCCACCACGCGGACTCCTTCGCCATGATGCGCGGCGGTCACCTCGACTGCTGCGTGCTCGGCGCGTTCCAGGTGGACCGGGAGGGCAACCTCGCCAACTGGCACACCGGCAAGCCCGACGCGATCCCCGCGGTGGGCGGGGCCATGGACCTGGCCACGGGTGCGAAGATGACGTTCGTGATGATGTCGCTGCAGACGAAGAAGGGCCAGTCCAAGCTCGTCGAGAAGTGCACCATGCCGCTCACCGGCGTGGCCTGCGTGTCCCGGATCTACACCGACCAGGCCGTGTTCCTCATCGAGGAGGACGGGGTGTCCGTGCGCGAGACCTTCGGGACGAGCTTCGAGGAGCTCCAGCGGATCGTCGACGTCCCGCTGCGGCCCGCCCGCTGAGCACCGCACCGACCCGCGGGGCGCGGCGGACGGCACCGGCCGCCGCGCCCCCGGACGAGGCCCCAGGAGGCCACCGATGACCGACGAGCAGGACCCCGCCGCGGCGGGGGAGCGGGGCAGCCCGGGACAGTTCGTGCAGTCGCTGGCGCGCGGGCTCGGTGTGATCACGGCCTTCGACGCCCGGCACCCCCGGATGACCCTCAGCGACGTGGCCCGGCGCACCGGGCTCACCCGCGCCACGGCACGCCGGTTCCTGCTCACGCTCGAGGAGCTGGGCTACGTCCGGACCGACGGGCGGCTCTTCGAGCTCACCCCCCTGGTGCTGCAGCTCGGCTACTCCTACCTCTCCTCGCTCTCGCTGCCGGCCCTGGCGGCGCCGCACCTCGAGACGCTCTCGGAGCAGGTCGAGGAGTCCACGTCCGCCTCCGTGCTGGACGGCTCCGACATCGTCTACGTCGCCCGCGTCTCCACGCACCGGATCATGACCGTGGCGATCGCCGTGGGCACCCGGTTCCCCGCCCACGCCACCTCCATGGGCCGGGTCCTGCTCGCCGCCCTCGGGCCCGAGGAGCTGGCCGGGTACTTCCGCACGGCCCGGATCGAGCCCCTGACCGAGCACACCCTCACCGACCGCGCGGCCCTCGAGGCCGACCTGCGCCGGGTCCGCGCCCAGGGCTGGGCCCTCGTGGACCAGGAGCTCGAGATCGGGCTGCGCTCGGTCGCCGCCCCCGTCACGGACGGCAGCGGGCGCGTGGTCGCGGCCGTGAACGTCTCGATGCGGGTGGGGATGCCGGGCGCGAGCGCCGGCGACCCCGTGGCGGACGTGGTGCCGCCGCTGCTCGAGTGCGCCCGGCGGATCTCCGCCGACCTCGCCGCCACCGGGCGCTGAGCGCCGGGCCCGCGGGCGGGTCTCCCCGCGGCGACCGGTCGCGTTTTCCCGCCCTGCCCGGGTCTGATAGGCTGTCGAGGAATTGAACGGTCATCCCTCGGCGCCCGCCGCCCCCGGAGGCCGGAAAAATCATGGCAGAACGGACTCGGTCCTCAGGTACGCGGTGTGTACCGAAATGCCATCCTTTTCGTCTGCCCAGCTACCTTCGGCGCGACGACCGGGGCGCCCGCCCGCCGGGTCCGCCCCGCGCACCGCACCCGCACCCGGCCCCGGCCGCGCGGGAACCGAACACCCAGCGGGCCGCTGACGCGTCCCGTCCGATCAGGAGACACTGTGCCTACAATCCAGCAGCTGGTCCGCAAGGGCCGGACCCCGAAGGTCGTCAAGACCAAGGCGCCCGCACTCAAGGGCAGCCCCATGAAGCGCGGGGTGTGCACCCGCGTGTACACCACCACCCCCAAGAAGCCGAACTCCGCGCTGCGCAAGGTCGCCCGCGTGAAGCTCAACGGCGGCGTGGAGGTCACGGCCTACATCCCCGGTGAGGGCCACAACCTCCAGGAGCACTCCATCGTGCTCGTCCGCGGCGGTCGCGTGAAGGACCTCCCCGGTGTCCGCTACAAGATCGTCCGCGGCGCGCTCGACACCCAGGGTGTCAAGGGCCGCCAGCAGGCCCGTTCCCGTTACGGCGCCAAGAAGGAGAAGAAGTAATGCCTCGTAAGGGTCCCGCTCCCAAGCGCCCGCTCGTCGTCGACCCGGTCTACAGCTCCCCGGTCGTCACGCAGCTGATCAACAAGGTCCTCCAGGACGGCAAGAAGTCCACCGCCGAGCGCATCGTCTACGGCGCCCTCGAGGGCGTCCGGGCGAAGTCCGGCGCCGACCCGGTCGTCACCCTCAAGAAGGCCCTGGAGAACGTCAAGCCGGCCCTCGAGGTGAAGTCCCGCCGCGTCGGCGGTGCCACCTACCAGGTCCCGGTCGAGGTGAAGCCGGGCCGCGCCCAGGCGCTGTCCCTGCGCTGGCTCGTCGGCTACTCGAAGATCCGCCGCGAGAACACCATGACCGAGCGTCTGCAGAACGAGATCCTGGACGCGTCCAACGGTCTCGGTGCCGCCGTGAAGCGCCGCGAGGACACCCACAAGATGGCGGAGTCCAACAAGGCCTTCGCCCACTACCGCTGGTAGAATCTTCCAGGCCTGTCGGCCCCACCAGGGCCGGCAGGCCGCCGGCACCATCTCCGAAAGGGAATCACCGTGGCACTTGACGTGCTTACCGACCTCAAGAAGGTCCGCAACATCGGCATCATGGCGCACATCGATGCCGGCAAGACCACCACCACCGAACGCATCCTGTTCTACACCGGTATCTCCCACAAGCTCGGCGAGACCCACGATGGTGCCTCCACCATGGACTGGATGGCTCAGGAGCAGGAGCGCGGCATCACGATCACGTCCGCCGCGACGTCCTGCTACTGGCACGACAACCAGATCAACATCATCGACACCCCCGGTCACGTGGACTTCACGGTCGAGGTCGAGCGCTCCCTGCGCGTGCTCGACGGCGCCGTGGCGGTCTTCGACGGCAAGGAGGGCGTCGAGCCCCAGTCGGAGACGGTCTGGCGCCAGGCCGACAAGTACGACGTCCCCCGCATCTGCTTCGTCAACAAGATGGACAAGCTGGGCGCCGACTTCTACTTCACGGTCGACACCATCATCAACCGCCTCGGGGCGAAGCCGCTGGTCATGCAGCTGCCGATCGGCGCCGAGTCCGACTTCACCGGCGTCGTCGACCTGCTCACCATGAAGGCCTTCGTCTGGCCGGGCGACTCCAAGGGCGACGTGTCCCTGGGCGCGAAGTACGAGATCGAGGAGATCCCCGCCGATCTGCAGGAGCGCGCCGAGGAGTACCGCAACCAGCTGGTCGAGTCCGTGGCCGAGGCCGACGACGAGCTCATGGAGAAGTACCTGGGCGGCGAGGAGCTCACCCTCGAGGAGCTCAAGGCCGGCATCCGGAAGCTGACCATCAACTCCGAGGCCTACCCCGTGCTGTGCGGCTCCGCGTTCAAGAACCGCGGCGTGCAGCCGATGCTCGACGCCGTCATCGACTTCCTGCCGTCCCCGCTGGACGTGCCGAACGTCGAGGGCCACGCGCTCAACGACGAGGAGGAGATCCTCACCCGCCCCGTCGACTACAGCGCGCCCTTCTCGGCGCTGGCGTTCAAGGTCGCCTCGCACCCCTTCTACGGGCAGCTGACCTACATCCGCGTGTACTCCGGCAAGGCCGTCAACGGCGAGCAGGTCCTCAACTCGACCAAGGGCAAGAAGGAGCGCATCGGCAAGCTGTTCCAGATGCACTCCAACAAGGAGAACCCGGTCGACGAGATCCGCGCCGGCCACATCTACGCGGCCATCGGGCTGAAGGACACCACCACGGGCGACACCCTGTGCTCCCCGCAGGAGCCCATCGTGCTCGAGTCGATGACCTTCCCCGCCCCCGTGATCTCCGTGGCCATCGAGCCCAAGACCAAGGGCGACCAGGAGAAGCTCTCCACCGCGATCCAGAAGCTCTCCGCCGAGGACCCCACGTTCACCGTGTCCCTCAACGAGGAGACCGGCCAGACCGAGATCGGCGGCATGGGCGAGCTCCACCTGGACATCCTGGTGGACCGCATGAAGCGCGAGTTCCGCGTCGAGGCGAACGTGGGCAAGCCCCAGGTCGCCTACCGCGAGACCATCAAGAAGGCCGTCGACAAGGTCGACTACACGCACAAGAAGCAGACCGGCGGCTCCGGCCAGTTCGCCAAGGTGCAGGTCGCCTTCGAGCCGATCCCGCTGGACGCCGAGGAGCTCTACGAGTTCGACAACAAGGTCACCGGCGGCCGCGTCCCGCGCGAGTACATCCCCTCCGTGGACGCCGGCATCCAGGACGCGATGCGCCTGGGCATCCTCGCCGGGTACCCGATGGTCGGCGTGAAGGCCACGCTGCTCGACGGCGCCTACCACGACGTCGACTCCTCCGAGATGGCGTTCAAGATCGCCGGCTCCATGGTCTTCAAGGAGGGCGCCCGCCGGGCCCAGCCCGTGCTGCTCGAGCCGCTGATGGCCGTCGAGGTCCGCACGCCCGAGGAGTACATGGGCGAGGTCATCGGCGACCTGAACTCCCGCCGCGGCCAGATCCAGTCCATGGAGGACGTCTCGGGCGTCAAGCTGGTCAAGGCCCTCGTCCCGCTGTCCGAGATGTTCGGCTACATCGGCGACCTCCGGTCCAAGACCCAGGGCCGCGCCGTGTACTCGATGCAGTTCGACAGCTACTCGGAGGTCCCCAAGGCCGTCGCCGAGGAGATCGTCCAGAAGAACCGCGGCGAGTAGGCACCACCCCTCGGCCCCGGCCGGGAATTTCATCAATCACGCACAGCCAAAGTAGACTTGCAGAGGTTTCAGTACTGCTGAGTGCCTCAAGCTCCCCCCGGACATCTGCGGCGGGGAAGTGCTGAGCAAGTTTCGACAAATGTTCTAGGAGGAACAACCATGGCGAAGGCCAAGTTCGAGCGCACCAAGCCGCACGTCAACATCGGCACCATCGGCCACGTCGACCACGGCAAGACGACGCTCACCGCTGCCATCTCGAAGGTCCTGCACGACAAGTACCCGGACCTCAACGAGCAGCGCGACTTCGGCGCCATCGACTCCGCCCCGGAGGAGAAGCAGCGCGGCATCACCATCAACATCGCGCACATCGAGTACCAGACGGAGAAGCGTCACTACGCCCACGTCGACGCCCCGGGCCACGCCGACTACGTCAAGAACATGATCACCGGTGCGGCGCAGATGGACGGCGCCATCCTCGTGGTCGCCGCCACCGACGGCCCCATGGCCCAGACCCGCGAGCACGTGCTGCTCGCCCGCCAGGTGGGCGTGCCCTACCTGCTGGTGGCCCTGAACAAGTCCGACATGGTCGACGACGAGGAGCTGCTGGACCTCGTCGAGATGGAGGTGCGCGAGCTCCTTTCCGACCAGGGCTTCGACGGCGACAACGCCCCGGTCGTGCGCGTCTCGGCCCTCAAGGCCCTCGAGGGCGACCCCGAGTGGGTCGCCAAGGTCGAGGAGCTCATGGAAGCCGTCGACGAGAACGTGCCGGACCCCGTCCGCGAGATGGACAAGCCGTTCCTCATGCCCATCGAGGACGTCTTCACGATCACCGGCCGCGGCACCGTGGTGACCGGCCGTGCCGAGCGCGGCACGCTGCCGATCAACTCCGAGGTCGAGATCGTCGGCATCCGCCCGGTCCAGAAGACCACGGTCACCGGCATCGAGATGTTCCACAAGCAGATGGACGAGGCCATGGCCGGCGAGAACTGCGGCCTGCTGCTGCGCGGTCTCAAGCGGGACGACGTCGAGCGCGGCCAGGTCGTGTGCAAGCCGGGTTCCATCACCCCGCACACCGACTTCGAGGCCAACGTCTACATCCTCTCCAAGGAGGAGGGCGGGCGTCACAACCCGTTCTACTCCAACTACCGTCCGCAGTTCTACTTCCGGACGACCGACGTCACCGGCGTCATCACGCTGCCCGAGGGCACCGAGATGGTCATGCCGGGCGACAACACCGAGATGACGGTCGCGCTGATCCAGCCGATCGCCATGGAGGAGGGCCTCGGCTTCGCCATCCGCGAGGGTGGCCGCACCGTGGGCTCCGGCCGCGTCACCAAGATCATCAAGTAGTCCCCGGACTGCCGATCTGCACGGAACCCCCCGCCGCTCTCGTCAGCGGCGGGGGGTTCCGCACGTCCGGGGCCGGTGGGCCGGGACTCAGCCCGTCACCTGGTGCAGGCACAGGACGTTGCCCTCGGAGTCGGTGAACCACGCCGCCTTCATGCCCTCGGCGGTGAGGACGTGGTCCACGGTCCGCAGGCCGGGCAGGTCGTAGTCCTCGAAGTGCACGCCCCGGCCCTCGAGCTCGCGCACCGCGGCCTCGACGTCGGGGACCTCGAAGCTGGCCTGCGTCAGTTCCGAGGCGGGGGCGTCCGGGCGCAGCAGCAGCTGCAGACCGGCGTGCCCGTCCTCGCTGAACAGGACGCTGTCGGCCTCGAGCTCGGGGCCGGGGGAGAGGCCGAGGGTCTCCTGGTAGAACTGCCGGGCGCGCTCGAGCTCCCGGACGGGAACGATCGCGACCAGTCGCGCGGTGGACAGCATGGGACCCATCTCCTGCGGGCGTCGGGGTGTGGACGCGCCCAGGATACGGCCGCCGGCGCCGCCTGTGGTTGCGGGCGGCTCACGGTTGCGGCACGGTTGCGCACGGCCCCCCGTGCGCGCCCGGCTCCCGGGGTCCGGACCCGGCGTTTGCACGGGGTCGGCTTCTCTGGCAGGATGGAGGACGTTGTTCAAGCGCCGACGCGTGCTCTCAACGGTTCGAACCGGCAGACCCCAGGACACCATCGGGTCCCGAAGCAGAACCGGGGGCCAGCAGCTCGTGGAAGCTGCCACGCACGGACCACAAGACAGCCCACCCCGAGAAACGGACCCGGTGCGCCCTCGTGCTCTGCACGAGGCGACACGCCCGAGTTCGGGGGTCGGAGCTCCAGCAGGGTGAGGAACCCGGATCACTCCGGATTCAGCCTGCGTGGAGGGGCGCCCACCAGGAGGCGCCATGCACAAGGAGTCCCCAGGCTCCGTCACAGGGAAGTACGTTCAAGAAAGAGAGTCACGACGCCATGGCGGGACAGAAAATCCGCATCCGGCTGAAGTCTTATGACCACGAGGTCATCGACGTCTCGGCCCGGAAGATCGTTGAGACGGTGACGCGCGCAGGCGCCACGGTGGTCGGCCCCGTGCCGCTGCCCACGGAGAAGAACGTGTACTGCGTCATCCGCTCGCCGCACAAGTACAAGGACAGCCGTGAGCACTTCGAGATGCGCACGCACAAGCGGCTGATCGACATCATCGACCCCACGCCGAAGGCCGTCGACTCGCTCATGCGCCTCGACCTGCCGGCTGACGTGAACATCGAAATCAAGCTGTAAAGAGGATCGCATCCCAATGACTACCACTTTCGAACGCCAGGTGAAGGGCCTGCTGGGCACGAAGCTCGGCATGACCCAGGTCTGGGACGAGAACGGGAAGCTCGTGCCGGTGACCGTCGTCAAGGCGGACTCCAACGTCGTCACCCAGCTGCGCACCCAGGACCGCGACGGCTACTCCGCCGTCCAGATCGGGTTCGGTGCGATCGACCCCCGCAAGGTCACCCAGCCGCTGGCCGGCCATTTCGAGAAGGCCGGCGTGACGCCGCGCCGCCACGTCGTGGAGCTGCGCACGGCCGACGCCGACACCTACGAGCTGGGCCAGGAGCTCTCCGTCGAGCTCTTCGAGGCCGGCCAGAAGGTCGACGTGATCGGCAAGACCAAGGGCAAGGGCACGGCCGGTGTCATGAAGCGCCACGGCTTCTCCGGCGTCGGCGCCTCCCACGGTGCCCACAAGAACCACCGCAAGCCGGGATCCATCGGCGGCGCGTCCTACCCCGCCCGCGTGTTCAAGGGCATGCGCATGGCGGGCCGCATGGGCGCCGTCCGTCACACGACGCAGAACCTCACCGTTCACGCCGTGGACGCCGAGAACTCCCTGCTGCTCATCAAGGGCGCCCTGCCGGGCCCCAAGGGTTCGGTCGTCCTCGTCCGCACCGCAGTGAAGGGAGCCTGATCAGACCATGGCAACTCAGACCGTCAACGTCGACCTGCCCGCCGAGATCTTCGACGTCCAGACCAACGTGCCGCTGCTGCACCAGGTCGTCGTCGCTCAGCTGGCCGCTGCCCGCCAGGGCACGCACAAGACCAAGAACCGCGCCGAGGTCTCCGGCGCCGGCCGCAAGCCCTTCAAGCAGAAGGGCACCGGCCGGGCGCGCCAGGGCTCCATCCGCGCCCCGCACATGACCGGCGGCGGCGTGGTGCACGGCCCCACCCCGCGCGACTACAGCCAGCGCACCCCCAAGAAGATGAAGGCCGCCGCGCTGCGCGGTGCCCTTTCGGACCGGGCGCGCAACGGCCGCATCCACGTCCTGGAGGCTCTCGTGGAGGGCACCGTCCCCAACACGAAGGCCGCCCAGGCGACGCTGCGCGGGCTCACCGACCGCAAGAACCTGCTGGTCGTCCTGCACCGCTCGGACGACGCGTCCGCGCTGTCGGTGCGCAACCTCGCCGACGTCCACACCGTCTACGCCGACCAGCTCAACACCTACGACGTGCTGGTCTCCGACGACGTGGTCTTCACGAAGGACGCGTTCGAGTCCTTCGTGGCGGCCGCCAGCAAGAAGAAGCAGGAGGACGCCAAGTGAGCGCGACCACCATCAAGGATCCCCGGGACGTCATCATCGCGCCGGTCGTCTCGGAGAAGTCCTACGGGCTCATCGACGAGGGCCGCTACACGTTCTTCGTGGCGGCCGACTCGAACAAGACCGAGATCAAGTACGCCGTGGAGCAGATCTTCGGCGTCAAGGTCGGGTCCGTGAACACCATCAACCGTGCCGGGAAGCGGAAGCGCACGCGCTTCGGCTGGGGTCAGCGCAAGGGCACCAAGCGTGCCGTTGTGACCCTGAAGGAAGGCACCATCGACATCTTCGGCGGTCCGCTCGCCTGAGCGGAGACCACTTTAACGAGGAACTGACACATGGCTATCCGTAAGCACAAGCCGACAACCCCGGGCCGTCGCGGCTCCTCCGTTGCCGACTTCGCAGAAATCACGCGCACGACCCCCGAGAAGTCGCTGGTCCGGCCGCTGCCCAAGAAGGGCGGGCGGAACAACACCGGCCGCATCACCACCCGGCACAAGGGTGGCGGGCACAAGCGGCAGTACCGCGTCATCGACTTCCGTCGCCACGACAAGGACGGCGTCGACGCCAAGGTCGCGCACATCGAGTACGACCCGAACCGCACCGCGCGCATCGCGCTGCTGCACTTCGTGGACGGCTCCAAGCGCTACATCATCGCGCCGAACCGCCTCGCCCAGGGCGACGTCGTCGAGTCGGGCCCCGGCGCCGACATCAAGCCCGGCAACAACCTGCCGCTGCGCAACATCCCCGTCGGCACCGTGATCCACGCCGTGGAGCTCCGTCCGGGCGGCGGCGCCAAGCTCGCCCGCTCCGCCGGCGCGTCCGTGCAGCTCGTGGCCAAGGAGGGCAAGTACGGCCAGCTCCGCCTGCCCTCCGGCGAGATCCGCAACGTCGACGTGCGCTGCCGCGCCACGGTCGGCGAGGTCGGCAACGCCGAGCAGTCGAACATCAACTGGGGCAAGGCCGGCCGCAACCGCTGGAAGGGCGTCCGCCCGACCGTCCGCGGTGTGGTCATGAACCCGGTCGACCACCCCCACGGTGGTGGCGAGGGCAAGACCTCCGGTGGCCGCCACCCGGTCAACCCGAACGGCAAGCCCGAGGGCCGCACCCGCCGCCCCAACAAGGAGAGCGACAAGCTCATCGTCCGCCGTCGTCGTACCGGCAAGAACAAGCGCTAAGGAGCCTGACACATGCCACGCAGCCTGAAGAAGGGCCCTTTCGTCGATCAGCACCTTTACCTGAAGGTCGCCAAGGAGAACGACAAGGGCACCAAGAACGTCATCAAGACGTGGTCCCGCCGCTCGATGATCGTGCCCGACATGCTGGGCCACACGATCGCCGTGCACGACGGACGCAAGCACATCCCCGTGTTCATCACCGAGTCGATGGTCGGGCACAAGCTCGGCGAGTTCGCCCCCACGCGGACCTTCCGCGGCCATGTGAAGGACGACAAGAAGGGCAAGCGCCGCTGATCCTCCGGGATCCCGCAGCGTGAGCACTTCGAGAAGACGAGAGAAGGAAAGCAATGGAAGCCAAGGCATCTGCGCGCTACATCCGCGTGACGCCTATGAAGGCCCGGCGCGTCGTCAACCTGATTCGTGGCCAACAGGCGAATGAGGCTCTGGCGATTCTGAAGTTCGCCCCCCAGGGCGCTTCGGAGCCGGTGTTCAAGGTCCTCCAGTCGGCGGTCGCCAACGCGCGCCAGCTGGCCGACCGCGACGGCCTGCCGTTCAAGGAGGAGGAGCTCGTGGTGAGCGAGGCCTTCGTCGACGAGGGTCCGACCATGAAGCGGTTCCAGCCGCGGGCCCAGGGCCGCGCCTACCGCATCAACAAGCGCACGAGCCACATCACCGTGATCGTGGCCAGCCCTGACAGCGAGGAGGTCCGCTAAGTGGGACAGAAGATCAACCCGCACGGGTTCCGGCTGGGCATCACCACCGACCACGTGTCGCACTGGTACGCGGACTCCACCAAGGAGGGCCAGCGCTACAAGGACTACGTCCGCGAGGACATCAAGATCCGCAAGCTCATGTCCACGGGCATGGAGCGGGCCGGCATCTCCAAGGTCGAGATCGAGCGGACCCGGGACCGCGTGCGCGTGGACATCCACACCGCCCGCCCCGGCATCGTGATCGGCCGCCGCGGCGCCGAGGCGGACCGCATCCGCGGCGAGCTCGAGAAGCTCACCGGCAAGCAGATCCAGCTGAACATCCTCGAGGTCAAGAACCCCGAGGTGGACGCCCAGCTGGTCGCCCAGGGCGTCGCCGAGCAGCTCGCCTCCCGCGTGGCCTTCCGCCGCGCCATGAAGAAGGCCATCCAGTCGGCGCAGCGCGCCGGCGCGAAGGGTATCCGCATCCAGTGCGCCGGCCGCCTCGGCGGCGCCGAGATGAGCCGCTCCGAGTTCTACCGCGAAGGCCGTGTGCCCCTGCACACCCTGCGCGCGAACATCGACTACGGGTTCTTCGAGGCCAAGACCACCTTCGGCCGCATCGGCGTGAAGGTCTGGATCTACAAGGGCGACCTCACCGCGAAGGAACTGGCGGCCCAGCAGGCCGCCGCTCCCTCGCGCGGCCGCGGCGGCGACCGTGACCGTCGTGGCGGCCCGGGCGAGCGTCGCGGCGGCGGCGGCGACCGCCGGCGCACCGACCGTAACGACCGTGGCGGACGCCGTGAGCGCAACGACTCCGCCGCCTCCCCGGCCCCGGCCGCGGGGGCGACCAACGCAGAGGGTGGTAAGTAAATGCTCATCCCACGTCGTGTGAAGTTCCGCAAGCAGCACCACCCGAAGCGGTCGGGCGCTGCCAAGGGCGGCACCACCGTCGCCTTCGGCGAGTGGGGCATCCAGGCGCTCACGCCGGCCTACGTGACGAACCGTCAGATCGAGGCCGCCCGTATCGCCATGACCCGCCACATCAAGCGTGGCGGCAAGGTCTGGATCAACATCTACCCGGACCGTCCCCTGACCAAGAAGCCCGCCGAGACCCGCATGGGCTCCGGCAAGGGCTCCCCCGAGTGGTGGGTCGCCAACGTCAAGCCCGGGCGCGTGATGTTCGAGCTCTCCGGTGTCTCCGAAGAGGTCGCCCGCGAGGCCCTGCGCCTGGCGATCCACAAGCTCCCGATGAAGGCACGCATCGTGCGTCGCGAAGGTGGTGAATGAGAATGGCTGTTGGATCCAAGGATCTGAGCATCGAGAACCTCGCGGCCCTCGACAAGGACTCTCTGGGTGAGGCGCTGCGCAAGGCGAAGGAGGAGCTGTTCAACCTCCGCTTCCAGTCCGCAACCGGTCAGCTCGAGAACAACGGCCGCCTCAAGGCGGTCAAGCGCGACATCGCCCGCATCTACACGGTGCTGCGCGAGCGCGAGCTCGGCATCCGGCCCCAGGCGGGCGACGCCGAGACCACCGCCGAGAACACCTCCGAGGAGGACGCCAAGTGACCGAGCAGATCAACAACGGGGCCGAGCAGGCCCCCGAGCGCGGTGACCGCAAGAGCCGTCGCGGCTACGTGGTCTCCGACAAGATGGACAAGACCGTCGTCGTCCAGCTGCAGGACAACGTCAAGCACTCGCTGTACGGCAAAGTCATGCGCCGCTCCTCGAAGGTCAAGGCCCACGACGAGCAGAACTCCGCCGGTGTCGGCGACCTCGTCCTGATCTCCGAGACCCGCCCGCTGTCCGCCACCAAGCGGTGGCGGATCGTGGAGATCCTCGAGAAGGCCAAGTGACCCGGTCGCGCTAGCGCCGGCCACGGCCACGACGACGGCCCGTCCCTCCGTGCGAGGGGCGGGCCGTCGTCCGTCCACCGCCCCGCCCGCACCCGCCGCCGGCTGTGCTAGGCTGGTGAGCTTGTATGGGCCGATTTGTCCGCCCGTACGACCCACAGCTCTTCGTGCCAGCGCATAATGACCGCGTGCAGGGCGCCCCCGTGCCACCTGGTGGCGGGTTCAGATGCTCCTGGCATGGAGGGCTGGCCCGGTCCGGCGTGCGACGCCGGGGGAGGGCACATCATCCGACAAGCTGTTCCGCAAGGCCCGCACCGTGCTCTCGATCGGTGTTGGAACCGGCGAGACGACAGGAGTAATCAGTGATTCAGCAGGAGTCGCGACTGAAGGTCGCCGACAACACGGGTGCGAAGGAGATCCTCACCATCCGTGTTCTCGGTGGATCCGGACGTCGCTACGCAGGCATCGGCGACATCATCGTCGCCACCGTCAAGGACGCGATCCCGGGCGGCAACGTGAAGAAGGGCGACGTCGTCAAGGCCGTCATCGTCCGCACCAAGAAGGAGCGCCGTCGTCCGGACGGCTCCTACATCAAGTTCGACGAGAACGCCGCAGTGATCCTGAAGAACGACGGTGACCCCCGTGGTACCCGCATCTTCGGCCCCGTGGGCCGCGAGCTGCGCGACAAGAAGTTCATGAAGATCATCTCGCTGGCCCCGGAGGTGCTCTGACCATGGCGAAGTTCAAGATCAAGACCGGCGACCTGGTGCAGGTCATCTCCGGCAGCAAGGACAACAAGGGCAAGCAGGGCAAGGTCCTGCGCGTGATCCCGGAGACCTCCCGCGTGGTCGTGGAGGGCATCAACGTGATCACCCGCCACCGCAAGGCGACCATGCAGGGCGAGGCCGGCGGCATCGACAAGGTCGAGGCCCCGATCCACGTCTCCAACGTGGCGCTCGTGGACCCGGAGACCCAGAAGCCGACCCGCGTCGGCTACCGCACCGAGACCGTGGAGCGCAACGGACGCCAGAAGACCGTCCGCGTCCGCGTCTCCAAGAGCACCGGCAAGGACCTGTGATGAGCGAAACCACCGAGATCAGCGTGTCCCCGCGCTTCAAGGACAAGTACCAGGAGACCGTCGTGCCCGCGCTGCAGGAGCAGTTCGGCTACGGCAACGTCATGGAGATCCCGCGCGTCGTCAAGGTCGTCGTGAACATGGGCGTCGGCGACGCCGCGAAGGACTCGAAGCTCATCGACGGCGCCGTCCGCGACCTCACCGCCATCACGGGCCAGAAGCCGCTCGTGACCCGGGCGAAGAAGTCCATCGCGCAGTTCAAGCTTCGCGAGGGCATGCCGATCGGCGCGCACACCACGCTGCGCGGCGACCGCATGTGGGAGTTCCTCGACCGCCTGGTGACCCTGGCCCTGCCGCGCATCCGCGACTTCCGCGGTCTGTCCGACCGCCAGTTCGACGGCAACGGCAACTACACCTTCGGCCTCACCGAGCAGTCCATGTTCCACGAGATCGACCAGGACCGCATCGACCGGGTCCGCGGCATGGACATCACGGTGGTCACCACCGCGAAGACCGACGACGAGGGCCGCGCGCTGCTGAAGGCGCTCGGCTTCCCCTTCAAGACCAACTAATCTCGCTACGTTCCAGGTCCGCCCGCGCGCCGCACGGCGCCGGTGGAAACCGGGACGAGGAAGGGCACGTGCCCCCAAAATGACAATGACAGATCCTGTCGCGGACATGCTGACGCGTCTGCGCAACGCCAACTCCGCCTACCACGACTCCGTGAGCATGCCGTACTCGAAGCTTAAGGCCCGCGTGGCGGACATCCTCAAGGCCGAGGGCTACATCGCGGACTACCGCGAGGAGGCGGCGGAGGTCGGCAAGACCCTCACGCTGTCGCTGAAGTTCGGTCCCAACCGTGAGCGGTCCATCGCCGGCGTCCGGCGCATCTCCAAGCCGGGCCTGCGCGTGTACGCCAAGTCCACCAACCTCCCCAAGGTCCTGGGCGGCCTGGGCATCGCCATCCTGTCCACCTCTTCCGGGCTGCTGACCGACAAGCAGGCCGCGAAGAAGGGCGTGGGCGGCGAAGTCCTCGCGTACGTCTGGTAACCCGGAACAGAAAGGAAGAGAACATGTCACGTATCGGACGTCTCCCCATCTCTGTGCCGGCCGGTGTGGAGATCAAGGTCGACGGCAACGTCGTCTCCGTCAAGGGCGCGAAGGGCGAGCTGCAGCACACCGTTGCCAGCCCGATCACCGTCGCGCTCGAGGACAGCACCCTCACCGTCACCCGACCCGACGACGAGCGCGAGTCCCGCTCGCTGCACGGCCTCACCCGCACCCTGATCGCCAACATGATCCAGGGCGTCACCCAGGGCTACTCCAAGGGCATCGAGATCGTGGGCACCGGGTACCGCGTGCAGGCCAAGGGCCAGGACCTCGAGTTCGCCCTCGGCTACAGCCACCCGATCACCTTCAAGGCCCCGGAGGGCATCTCGTTCGCCGTCGAGGGCGTCAACAAGCTCTCGGTCAACGGCATCGACAAGCAGCAGGTCGGCGAGGTCGCCGCGAAGATCCGCAAGCTCCGCGCCCCCGAGCCCTACAAGGGCAAGGGCGTGCGGTACGCCGGCGAGCAGATCCGCCGCAAGGCCGGAAAGGCTGGTAAGTAATCATGGCTCTGAAGATCAAGGGCAAGTCCAAGGCCGCCGCCCGCAGCCGCCGCCACGTCCGGGTGCGCAAGCACCTGGCCGGCACAGCCGCGCGCCCGCGCCTGGTCGTCAACCGCTCGGCCCGCCACGTGTTCGTCCAGGTCGTCGACGACACCCAGGGTGTCACCGTCGCCTCGGCGTCCACCATGGAGGCCGACCTGCGCGGCGCCGACGCGGACAAGACCGCGAAGGCCAAGCGCGTCGGTGAGCTCGTGGCCGAGCGCGCCAAGGCGGCCGGTGTCGAGGCCGTCGTGTTCGACCGCGGCGGCAACAAGTACCACGGTCGCGTGGCGGCTGTCGCCGACGGCGCCCGCGAAGGAGGTCTGGCACTGTGAGCGAGCAGAACACCGAGCGGAACAACGAGAAGGAAACCCAGGTGACCGAAGCGAGCACTGCCTCCACGGAGGCGACCGGGCAGACCACCGAGACCACCCGCTCCCAGGACTCCCGCGGCGACCGCGGGGGCCGTGGCGAGCGCGGCGGCCGCGGTGAGCGCGGGGGCCGTGGCGAGCGCGGCGGCCGCGGCGGCCGCGGCGGCCGCGACGAGGAGAAGGACAAGTTCCTCGAGCGCGTCGTGACCATCAACCGTGTCTCCAAGGTCGTCAAGGGCGGTCGCCGCTTCAGCTTCACCGCCCTCGTCGTCGTCGGCGACGGCAACGGCATGGTCGGCGTCGGCTACGGCAAGGCCAAGGAGGTGCCGGCCGCGATCTCGAAGGGCGTCGAGGAGGCGAAGAAGAACTTCTTCCGCGTCCCGCGCATCGAGGACCGCACCATCCCGCACCGCGTGCAGGGCGAGGCCGCTGCCGGCGTCGTCATGCTGCGCCCGGCGACCCCCGGTACCGGTGTGATCGCCGGTGGCCCGGTCCGCGCCGTGCTCGAGTGCGCCGGCATCCACGACGTGCTGTCGAAGTCCCTCGGCTCGTCGAACCAGATCAACATCGTGCACGCAACCATCGAGGCGCTCCGTCAGCTCGAGGAGCCGGCGGCCGTCGCGGCCCGCCGTGGGCTGCCGATCGACGAGGTCGTCCCCGCGCCGTTGCTGCGCTCGATCCAGAAGGCAGGTGCCTGATGTCCGGCAAGCGTATCCAGCCCGACGGCGCGGAGCTGCGCATCACGCAGATCCGGTCGGTGGTCGGCCAGAAGCAGAACATGCGCAACACCCTGCGGTCCCTCGGCCTCAAGCGGCCGGGCAACGTCGTGGTCCGCAAGGCCGACGGCGTGACCGCGGGCATGGTCAACACCGTCGCCCACCTGGTCAAGGTCGAGGAGGCCAAGTAACCATGGCAGAGAACACTGCAGAGAAGAACGAGAAGGTGCACGCCCTCAAGGTGCACCACCTGCGTCCGGCCCCGGGCGCGAAGACCGCCAAGACCCGTGTGGGTCGCGGTGAGGGCTCCAAGGGCAAGACCGCCGGCCGCGGCACCAAGGGCACCAGTGCCCGGTACCAGGTCAAGGCGGGCTTCGCGGGCGGGCAGCTGCCGCTGCACATGCGCCTGCCCAAGCTGCGCGGGTTCAAGAACCCGTTCCGCGTGGAGTACCAGGTCGTCAACCTGGACAAGCTCACCGAGCTGTTCCCGGAGGGCGGCGAGGTGACCGTGGAGTCGCTCGTGGCCCGCGGTGCGGTCCGCAAGAACCAGCCCGTCAAGGTGCTGGGCTCGGGCGAGATCGCGGTCGCGGTCGACGTGAAGGCGCACGCCTTCTCCGGCTCCGCCGCCGAGAAGATCGCCGCCGCCGGCGGCAGCACCACCGCGCTGTGAGCGCGCGCCGCGGTGCCGGGCCCGCCCCGGCACCGCGGCACCGACGGCCAGGCCCCGTCCACGCCAGCGTGGACGGGGCCTGACCCGTCGGCGGCGGGAGCCGGCCCGCGCCGTGGCGCGCCCCCGGGTGAGTCCCGGACCCGGCGCGTTCGCTAGACTTGCCGGAGCCGTCCGCACCCGGACCCCGGGGGCGGACCCAGGACCGAGCTCCCGCCCCACCACCCCCCGTCACCGGATGCCGGTCGGACCCAGTCTCTAGGAGGACATGTGCTCAGCGCTTTCGGACGGGCGTTGCGAACCCCCGACCTGCGACGCAAGCTGGGGTTCACCCTCGCCCTCATCGTGCTCTACCGTCTGGGCACGTTCATCCCGGCGCCGGGCGTCGACTACGGCAACGTGCAGCAGTGCCTCGCCCTGGGGACCACCACGGGCGGCGTGTACGACATGGTGAACCTCTTCAGCGGCGGCGCCCTGCTGCAGCTGTCGGTCTTCGCCCTGGGCGTGATGCCCTACATCACCGCGAGCATCATCGTGCAGCTGCTGCGCGTGGTCATCCCGCGCTTCCAGGAGCTGCACGAGGAGGGCGCGCAGGGGCAGACGCAGCTGACCCAGTACACCCGCTACCTCACCATCGGCCTCGCGCTGCTCAACGCCACCACGGTGGTCTCGCTGGCCCGCTCCGGCGCCCTGCTGGGCAACTGCCCGCTGCCGATCATCCCCGAGGACACCTGGCTGACCGTGCTGATCATCATCATCACGATGACCGCGGGCACAGCGATCATCATGTGGCTGGGGGAGCGGATCACCGAGAAGGGCGTGGGCAACGGCATGTCGCTGCTCATCTTCACCTCGATCGCCGCGACCTTCCCCTCCGCGCTGGGCGAGATCCTCCGCACCCGGGGCTGGGGCGTGTTCCTCTCGGTGCTCGCCGTGGGTCTCGTGGTGATCACCTGCGTGGTGTTCGTGGAGCAGTCCCAGCGCCGCGTGCCGGTCCAGTACGCCAAGCGGATGGTGGGCCGGCGCACGATCGGCGGCACCACCACCTACATCCCGCTCAAGGTCAACATGGCCGGCGTGATCCCCATCATCTTCGCGTCCTCGATGCTGATGCTGCCCGGCATGCTCGCCCAGTTCGGGATGCCGGACGACGGGACGGACATCCCCGGCTGGGTCAACTGGATCAACAGCTACCTCGTCACCGGCGACCACCCCGTGTACATGGTGATGTACTTCCTGATGATCGTGTTCTTCACGTACTTCTACGTGTCGATCACGTTCAACCCGGAGGAGGTCTCCAACAACATGAAGCGCTACGGCGGCTTCATCCCGGGGATCCGCGCCGGCCGGCCCACCGAGAAGTACCTCGCCTACGTGCTGAGCCGCATCACGTTCCCGGGCGCCCTGTACCTGGGCATCGTGTCCATGATCCCGCTCGTGGCGCTCGTGCTGGTCGACGCCAACCAGAACTTCCCCTTCGGCGGGCCGTCCCTGCTGATCATGGTGGGCGTGGGCCTGGACACGGTGAAGCAGATCGAGGCGCAGCTGCAGCAGCGCAACTACGAGGGCCTATTGCGCTGAGCCCCGGCCCCCGGGCGCAGGGGCCCTCCCGATAGACTGTGACCGCAGCCACCACCGACCGCAAGGAGACTTCATGACCCGCATGCTCATCATCGGCCCCCCCGGCGCAGGCAAGGGCACCCAGGCCGTGCGCATCTCGGAGCGGCTCGGCATCCCGGCGATCTCGACCGGGGACATCTTCCGGGCCAACATCAAGGGGCGGACGGCGCTGGGCGAGGAGGCCAAGAGCTACATCGACGCCGGGGACCTCGTCCCGGACTCGGTGACCAACCGCATGGTGCGGGACCGCCTGGCCGAGACGGACACGGCCGACGGCTTCCTGCTGGACGGCTATCCCCGCAACGCCGCGCAGGTCGACGAGCTGGACGCCATCCTCGCCGAACTGGGCCAGGAGCTCGACGTGGTGCTGAAGCTGACCGCCGACCGGGACGAGCTCGTGGAGCGGCTGCTCGGGCGGGCCCGGAAGGAGGGGCGCACCGACGACACGGAGGACGTCATCCGGCACCGCCTCGACGTGTACGACGCGGAGACCGCCGCGGTCGTCGACGTCTACGACCGGCGCGGCATCGTCCGCGAGGTCGACGGGCTGGGAACCGTCGACGAGGTCTCCCAGCGGATCATGACGGCGCTGTCCTGACGCACCGCCCCGCACCACCGACGCCGTGACACCCCCGGACACCCCCGGGGGTCTCACGTTTAACCCACGACAGCCGCGAGCTCCCCGACCGGGGGAGCGGCTCGGAAGGAAGACCGCATGTTCGGCCGCCGCCGGATCGAGTACAAGACCAACGCCCAGCTGCGCGCCATGCAGCGCGCCGGGGTGGTGACCTCGCGCGCCCTCGACGCCGCCGTGGCGGCCGCCGTCCCGGGGGCGACCACCGCGTCCCTCGACGGCGTGTTCCGGTCCGTCCTCGACGAGCACGGGGCGAGCTCCAACTTCCTCGGCTACTACGGCTACCCGGCCGCGGTGTGCGTGTCCGTCAACGAGGTCGTGGTCCACGGCATCCCGGGGGAGCAGGTGCTGCAGGAGGGGGACATCCTCTCCGTGGACGGCGGGGCGATCGTCGAAGGCTGGCACGGGGACTCCGCCCGCACCGTGCTGCTCGGCCGGCCCGACCCCGCCGACGCCGAGCTCTCCGACGTGACCCGCCACGCCATGTGGCACGGCATCGCGGCGGCGGCCACCGGCACGCACGTGGGGGACATCGGCGCGGCCGTGGAGGACTACGTGCGCAGGGTCTCCGGGCACCGCTTCGGGATCCTCGAGGAGTACGTGGGCCACGGCATCGGCTCCAAGATGCACATGGCCCCCGACGTCCTCAACTTCCGCAGCACCGACCGCGGGCCCCGCCTGCGCGCCGGCATGGCGCTGGCGATCGAGCCGATGCTCGTGCGCGGCGGGATCGGCACCCGGGTGCTCGACGACGAGTGGACCGTGGTCACCACCGACGGGGCCCGCTCCAGCCAGTGGGAGCACTCCGTGGCGCTGCACGCCGACGGCGTCTGGGTGCTCACGGCCGAGGACGGCGGGGCCTCCGAGCTGGAGCCCCTCGGCGTGCGCCCCGTCCCCATCCCGGAGGACCTGCCGTGAGCCGGCAGCCCCCGACCGTCCAGGACCCGCGACCCCGCGAGGAGAACACCGTGGCCCAGCAGCCGCAGCAGACCGGCACGACCCGCACCGCCGTCGAGCTCACCGTGAAGCCGAAGCCCGGTCAGCTGACCTTCGCCGCGCCGCGCCGCGGCAAGCCGCCCCGGCACCTCGCCGACTTCGACATGGCGGGCCGCCGGCAGTTCCTCGCCGAGCTGGGCCACCAGCCCTTCCGCGCGGGCCAGCTCTCCCGGCACTACTTCGACCGGTTCGCCACCGCCCCCGAGGACATGACCGACCTGCCCGCGGCCGGGCGGGAGGAGCTCGTGGCCCAGGCCCTGCCGCCGCTGCTGACGAGCGTGCGCACCCTCGAGGCCGACCAGGGCGCCACCGTGAAGAACGTGCACCGGTGCTTCGACGGGGCCACCGTGGAGTCCGTGCTCATGCGCTACACCCACCGCGTGACCATGTGCATCTCCTCCCAGGCCGGGTGCGGCATGAACTGCCCCTTCTGCGCGACCGGCCAGGCCGGGCTCACCCGCAACCTCTCGACCGCCGAGATGGTCGAGCAGGTGGTGCAGGGCGCGCGGATGCTCCGCGGCGGCCGGGTGGGACGCGCCGAGCAGGAGCCCCTGCGGGTCTCCAACATCGTCTTCATGGGCATGGGGGAGGCCCTGGCCAACTACAAGGCCTCCATCGGCGCGATCCACCGGCTCATCGACCCCTCCCCGGAGGGCCTCGGCATCTCGGCCCGCGGCATCACCATGTCCACGGTGGGTCTGGTGCCCGGGATCCGGAAGTTCACCCAGGAGAAGCTGCCGGTCACCCTGGCGCTGTCCCTGCACGCCCCCGACGACGAGCTGCGCGACGAGCTGATCCCCATCAACACCCGCTGGAAGGTCGACGAGGCCCTCGACGCCGCCTACGACTACTACCGGGCCACCGGGCGGCGCGTGTCGATCGAGTACGCCCTGATCCGCGACATCAACGACCACGGGTGGCGGGCCGACCTCCTCGGGGAGAAGCTCAACGCCCGCGGCGGGGGATGGGTGCACGTCAACCCGATCCCGCTCAACCCGACGCCCGGCTCCAAGTGGACCGCCTCGCGACCGGGCGTGGAGCAGAACTTCGTGGAGCGCCTGCGCGCCCACGGCATCCCCACCACCGTGCGCGACACCCGCGGCTCCGACATCGACGGCGCCTGCGGGCAGCTCGCCGCGACCGTCTGACACGGCGCCGCCGGTCCCGCCGGCCCGTCACCGGCCCGTCACCGGCCCGCCGCTGACGGGCGGGGCCGCCTCCCGCGTTGCGGGAGGCGGCCCCGATCCCGTAGAGTGTCCTGTTGGTTGTCTGTGCTCCAGCGATTCCGCACTCATCGGGCCGCGCCGACCCTCACCGTGCACCACGAACGGTGATGGTGCACGCGTACGGGTCCGCCGCGGCGTTTAACGATCAAGTACACCCGAAACCCTGCCCGCCGCCCCGGCGGGGGGCACCTGAAGTTAGCGGAGGATATGGCCAAGAAAGACGGAGTCATCGAGATCGAAGGCACTGTGGTCGAGGCTCTGCCCAACGCGATGTTCCGCGTTGAGCTGAACAACGGTCACCTGGTCCTCGCCCACATCTCCGGGAAGATGCGACAGCACTACATCCGGATCCTCCCCGAGGACCGCGTGGTGGTGGAGCTCAGCCCGTACGACCTCACTCGCGGTCGTATCGTCTACCGCTACAAGTAGGACCGGCGGCCGTCCGGGCCGCACACCACTCGAGAGAACGACGCGAAGGAATGCGATGAAGGTCCAACCGAGCGTGAAGCCGATCTGCGACAAGTGCAAGGTGATCCGCCGCAACGGGCGGGTCATGGTGATCTGCGAGAACCCGCGCCACAAACAGCGTCAGGGCTGACCAGCCCCGACCACCCACGCAAGTGGATCGACATAGGCACCGCTCCCGACCGGAGAGATCCAGGCGGGTGCCCCCGGTACAGAGGCCGGGGACCGGCGGACGGACGTGACGTCCCCGACCGGGCAGCGATGCTCCAGACCTCTGGAACACCACAAGGAGAACCGCCGATATGGCTCGTCTCGCAGGCGTCGACCTTCCCCGTGAGAAGCGGTTGGAGATCGCGCTCACCTACATCTACGGCGTGGGTCGCACCCGCGCGCTGGCAACCCTGGAGGCCACCGGCATCTCGGGCGACCTGCGCGTGCGCGAGCTCACCGATGCCCAGCTCGTGGAGCTGCGCGACTACATCGAGGACAACTACAAGGTCGAGGGTGACCTCCGCCGCGAGGTGGCCGCCGACATCCGCCGCAAGGTCGAGATCGGCAGCTACCAGGGCATCCGGCACCGCCGCGGCCTGCCGGTGCACGGTCAGCGCACCAAGACCAACGCCCGCACCCGCAAGGGTCCCAAGCGCACGGTCGCCGGCAAGAAGAAGTAGCCCGCTGCCGCTCGCGCGCGGACCCCGCGGTCCCCGAGCGGCCCATCAACACTCTTCACCGCCCTTCCATACTTTGTAGGAGATCTCCATGCCCCCGAAGACACGAGCGACGGCTGCCCGCAAGCCTCGTCGCAAGGACAAGAAGAACGTCACCCAGGGCCAGGCCCACATCAAGTCGACGTTCAACAACACCATCGTCACCATCACCGATCCCTCCGGCGCCGTCCTGTCCTGGTCGTCCGCCGGCGAGATGGGTTTCAAGGGCTCGCGCAAGTCCACCCCCTTCGCGGCCCAGATGGCCGCCGAGGCGGCCGCGAAGCGCGCGCAGGAGCACGGCGTGCGCAAGGTCGACGTGTTCGTCAAGGGCCCGGGCTCCGGGCGCGAGACGGCCATCCGCTCCCTGCAGGCCACGGGTCTCGAGGTCGGCTCCATCTCGGACGTCACCCCGAGCGCGCACAACGGGTGCCGCCCGCCGAAGCGCCGGCGCGTCTGATGCGAGCACGCCCACCGGGACCCCGCGGGGTCCCGGTGCGCGTGCCGACAACGGACCGGCACCGGTCCGCACCCCTCAACTGTTTTCCACCATTTGCGCGCGTCATATAGCGGATGCCCGCTGAAAGGAAACATCAGTGCTCATCGCACAGCGCCCCACCCTCTCCGAAGAGGTCGTGGCCGACAACCGGTCCCGCTTCGTGATCGAACCGCTCGAGCCCGGCTTCGGCTACACCCTCGGCAACTCCCTCCGCCGCACCCTCCTGTCCTCGATCCCCGGTGCGGCCGTGACCAGCATCCGGCTCGACGGGGTGCTCCACGAGTTCTCCACCGTGGAGGGCGTCAAGGAGGACGTCTCCGAGGTCATCCTCAACGTCAAGAAGCTCGCCGTCTCCTCGGAGCAGGACGAGCCCGTCGTCGCCTACCTGCGCAAGCAGGGTCCCGGCGTCGTCACCGCCGCGGACATCACGGCCCCGGCCGGTGTGGAGATCCACAACCCGGACCTGCACATCGCGACCCTCAACGCGAAGGGCCAGCTCGAGCTCGAGCTGACCATCGAGCGCGGCCGCGGCTACGTGTCCGCCGCCCAGAACAAGGCAGGGGACGCGGAGATCGGGCGCATCCCGGTCGACTCGATCTACTCGCCCGTCCTGAAGGTGACCTTCCGCGTGGAGGCCACCCGCGTGGAGCAGCGCACCGACTTCGACAAGCTGGTCCTGGACGTGGAGACGAAGGAGGCGATCACCCCGCGCGACGCGGTGGCCTCCGCCGGCACCACCCTGGTCGAGCTGTTCGGTCTCGCCCGGGAGCTCAACACGGCCGCCGAGGGCATCGAGATCGGGCCCTCGCCGACCGACGCCGCGATGGCCGCCGACATGGCGCTGCCCATCGAGGACCTCGAGCTCACGGTGCGGTCCTACAACTGCCTCAAGCGCGAGGGCATCCACACCGTGGGTGAGCTCGTGGGCCGTTCCGAGGCGGACCTGATGGACATCCGCAACTTCGGCGCCAAGTCGATCGACGAGGTCAAGGCCAAGCTCGTCGACCTCGGCCTGTCCCTCAAGGACTCGCCCCCCGGTTTCGACCTCGCCGCTCGCGCCGCCGCGATCGACGACGAGAACCCGTTCGACGACGACGACCACTAGTCCTTCCCGCTGACGTCCCGACGGGTGCCCGCCCGGGCCGGGACAGACTTCCAGGAGATCAACAACCATGCCTACTCCCACCAAGGGACCCCGCCTCGGAGGCGGACCCGCGCACGAGCGCCTGATGCTCGCGAACCTCTCGCAGCAGCTGTTCGAGCACAAGCGCATCACCACCACGGTGACGAAGGCGAAGCGGATGCGTCCCTACGCCGAGCGGCTCATCACCTTCGCCAAGCGCGGTGACCTGGCCGCCCGCCGGCGCGTGCTCGCCCAGCTGAGCGACAAGTCCGTGGTGCACGAGCTGTTCACGACCATCGCCTCGGCGATGGAGGACCGCAACGGCGGCTACACCCGGATCACCAAGATCGGCAACCGCAAGGGCGACAACGCCCCCATGGCCGTCATCGAGCTCGTGATGGAGCCCGTCGCGACCAAGGCGACCGTCGCCGAGGCCGAGCGCGCCACCGCGAAGGCCGCCCCGGCCCCCGCCGCCCCGGTCGACACCCCGGCGGAGTCCACCGCCGACGAGGTCGCCGCCGAGGAGATCCCCGCCGACGAGCAGGCCCCCGAGGTCGGCTCGGAGCAGGCCGCCGAGGTCGCCGCCGAGAACACCGACGCGGAGTTCCCCGGTTCGCACGCCCCGCTCGAGTCCGGCGAGGCCCCCGAGGGCTTCGAGGTCAAGGGCAACAAGAACTCGATGAAGTACCACGTGCCCGGCTCGCGCTGGTACGCGGGGACCACCGCCGAGATCTGGTTCGACTCCCCGGCCAACGCCGAGGCCGCCGGCTTCCAGCCGGCCGGCGGCGCCGCCGCGCAGAAGATGCGCTGACCGGACGTCCCGCCGCACGACCACCGCGACGCCGCCGGGGACCTGGTCCCCGGCGGCGTCGTCGTGCCCGCCCCCACCGAAATCCGACCAGGAGCTGAGCATGAGCCCGTCCGAGCCCGCCGTGCGCGTGCGCCTCGACCTGGCCTACGACGGCGCCCCCTTCTCCGGCTGGGCCCGGCAGCCGGGACTGCCCACCGTGCAGGGGTCGCTGGAGGACGCCCTCGCCGTGCTGGTCCGGCGCCCGGTGCGGGTCGCCGTGGCGGGGCGCACCGACACCGGCGTGCACGCGCGCGGCCAGGTGGCGCACCTGGACCTGACCCCCGCGGAGTGGGCCGGCCTCGCCCGCGGCCGGGACGAGGACCCCGCGCCCGCCTTGGAGCGCCGGCTGACCGGGGCGCTGGCGCACGTGCTGGGCCGCGGCCGCCGCGACGCCGGGCTGCCGGAGTGCCCGGGCGCGGTGGTCGTGCGCCGCGCGGGCGCCGCCCCGGCGGGCTTCGACGCCCGCTTCTCCGCCGTCTCCCGCCGCTACAGCTACCGGATCGACGACGGCGCGGCCGGGCGGGACCCGCTGACGCGGCACCTGACGTGGTGGTCCCAGGACGTCCTCGACGTCCCGGTCATGGCCGCGGCGGTGCGGGAGCTGGTCGGCCTGCACGACTTCCTGTCCTTCTGCCGACCCCGCGAGGGCGCCACCACGGTGCGGGAGGTCCTGGACGTGACCGTGGAGCGGGACCGGGACGGTCTCGTGCGGCTGGGCATCGAGGCGGACGCCTTCTGCCACCACATGGTGCGCTCGGTCGTGGGCGCGGCCGCGCGCGTGGGCGCCGGCCGCGAGGACCCCGACTGGCTCGGCCGGCGGCTGGCCGAGCGGGTCCGGGACGCCCGGGTGCTCATGGCCCCGGCGCACGCCCTGGTGCTCGAGGAGGTCCGCTACCCCGGGGACGACGCCCTCGGGGAGCGGGCCGAGCGCACCCGGGCGCTGCGCGACCCGCTCGCCCACCCCCGGCGCGCCCCCGGCCGCCCGGCGGGAGATTGACCGCCGCACCCTCCCGGTGTATGGCCCGAGTGGTCTTTGGCGGCTCCATCCGGTAACGTTGGTTGCTGTTGTGCGTGTCCCGCCTCGGTTCACGTGTACCCGGATCCGCTGTCCAGTTGCAGGACGCCAGGCGGTCCGGTGCACCGGGGTCTCGGGCACCGGATGCAGCTCGGCCCTCACCCGAGCCCCGGACGGCACACCGAGAAACGGCGTGATCCCAACTAGCGCCACCGAGATAACCCGAACGAAGGCAAACTAACGTGCGTACGTACACCCCGAAGCCCGGTGACATCCAGCGCCAGTGGCACGTCATCGATGCCACCGACGTCGTCCTGGGTCGTCTTGCCAGCCAGACCGCAACGCTGCTGCGCGGAAAGCACAAGCCGACCTTTGCTCCCCACGTGGACGCCGGTGATTTCGTCATCATCGTCAATGCCGAGAAGGTCGCCCTGACCGGCTCCAAGCTCGAGAAGAAGCGGGCCTACCGCCACTCCGGCTACCCGGGCGGGCTCAAGTCCAGCTCCTACGCCGAGCTGCTGGAGAAGCACCCGGTCCGCGCCGTGGAGAAGGCCATCCGTGGCATGCTCCCCAAGAACAAGCTGGCCGCCCAGCAGATGTCCAAGCTCAAGGTCTACGCCGGCCCGGAGCACCCGCACGGTGCCCAGCAGCCGCAGACCTTCGAGTTCACCCAGGTCGCCCAGTAATCGGGCCTACGACAGAAACGAGCGAGGAAAATCGTGGCTCAGAATACTGACGAGCAGAACATCGTGGACGGCGAGGAGCAGCTGAGCAGCTACACCTCCGAGTCCGCCCCCGCCGAGGAGACGGCGGTCGCCGCCGAGCGCCCGGCCCTGACCGTCTCCGGACAGGCCGTCGGCCGCCGCAAGGAGGCCGTGGCCCGCGTGCGCGTGGTCCCCGGCTCCGGGCAGTGGACCGTCAACGGCCGCACCCTGGAGAACTACTTCCCGAACAAGCTGCACCAGCAGGAGGTCAACGACCCCTTCAAGGTGCTCGAGCTCGAGGGCGCCTACGACGTCATCGCCCGCATCCACGGCGGCGGCCCCTCCGGCCAGGCCGGTGCCCTGCGCCACGGCGTGGCGCGCGCGCTGAACGAGATCGACGTGGAGAACAACCGCCCGACCCTCAAGAAGGCCGGGTTCCTGACCCGCGACCCGCGCGTCATCGAGCGCAAGAAGGCCGGTCTGAAGAAGGCCCGCAAGGCCCCGCAGTACTCGAAGCGCTGATCGGAGGGCCTCCCGGCCCGCCCTCGGCCCCACGGACCCCGTCCGACCCGGTGCACGCCGGTGTCGGGCGGGGTCTCTGCGTTTCCGCCCGCCTGCCGCCGTCCGGGGCGCGGGGAACGTAGGATGGGGGGCGATGTCTAGATTATTCGGAACGGACGGCGTGCGCGGGCTCGCGAACGACCTCCTCACAGCCAACATGACCCTGGACCTGGCCCAGGCCGCCGCGATCGTGCTCGGCCACGGCCACGCACGCGAGGGGCGGCGCCCCACGGCGGTCGTCGCGCGGGACGGGCGTGCCAGCGGCGAGTTCCTCAGCGCCGCCGTCACCGCCGGCCTGGCCGGGTCGGGCGTGGACGTCCACGACGCCGGCGTGCTGCCCACGCCCGCGCTGGCCTACCTCGTGGCGGACCTCGACGCCGACTTCGGGGTGATGATCTCCGCCTCGCACAACCCGGCCCCCGACAACGGGATCAAGTTCCTGGCCCACGGCGGCCGGAAGCTGCCCGACCGGGTGGAGGACGAGATCCAGCAGGTCTTCGAGGCAGGGGACTTCCGGCGGCCCACCGGCGCCGGGGTCGGGCGCATCCACCTGCTCACGGACGCGGAGGACCGCTACGTCCTGCACCTGGTGGGGGCCATCCCGCACCGGCTGGAGGGGATGCGCGTGGTCCTGGACTGCGCCAACGGCGCCGCCAGCGGGGTCTCCCCGGACGCGTTCCGCGGAGCGGGCGCCGAGGTCCACGTCATCGGCGCGGAGCCGGACGGCCTGAACATCAACGACGGCTGCGGCTCGACCCACCTGGAGCCGCTCCAGCGGGCCGTCGTCGAGCTCGGCGCCGACCTGGGCATCGCCCACGACGGCGACGCGGACCGCTGCCTCGCCGTGGACGCGGCCGGCCGGGAGGTGGACGGGGACCAGATCATGGCGATCCTCGCCCTCGCCCTCAAGGACGCGGGCCGGCTCGTGGACGACACGCTGGTGGCCACCGTGATGAGCAACCTCGGGCTCAAGCTCGCCCTGCGCGAGGCGGGAATCGAGCTGCGGGAGACCGCCGTGGGGGACCGCTACGTCCTCGAGACGATGACCGAGCACGGCTACAATCTCGGCGGCGAGCAGTCCGGCCACGTCATCATGTCCGACTTCGCCACCACCGGTGACGGCCTGCTGACCGGTCTGATGCTCGCCTCCCGCGTGGCGCAGACCCGCGCGCCGCTCGCCGAGCTGGCCCGGGTGATGACCCGGCTGCCCCAGGTGCTGCTCAACGTGCGCGGCGTGGACCGCACCGCGGTCGGCTCCCACCCCGGGGTGCAGACGGCCGTCGCGGAGGTCGAGCAGCGTCTCGGCGAGACGGGGCGGGTGCTGCTGCGGCCCTCCGGCACCGAGCCCGTGGTCCGGGTGATGGTCGAGGCGGCCTCCGAGGAGATCGCCCGCGCCGAGTCCGAGTTCCTGGCCGCCGTGGTGGAGCGCGAGCTGTCCCTGACCGTCTGAGCCCGCCCGGACGCACCGGAGGCCCGCACCGCGCACGGTGCGGGCCTCCGGTGCGTCCGGACGGTGCGGGGATCAGGTGCGCTGGCGCAGCGCGTCGCGGATCTCCGTGAGCAGCTGGACCTGGGCGTCGGTCTCCTCCTCCTGGGGCTCGATGCTCAGGCGGCGGTTGCGCGCGGCGATCACCCGGTTCATGGGCAGCACGATCGCGAAGTACACGGCCGCGGCCACGAGCAGGAAGTTCACGAGCGCGGTGAGCAGGACGCCGAACCGGATGTCGTTGCCGTTGAGCGTGAGCACGGCGAACGAGTCGAAGTTGGGAGAGCCCACCAGGGCGGAGATCAGCGGCATCAGCACCGCCTCGACCATGGCGTTGACGACCTGCGCGAAGGCGGCGCCGATGATGACGGCAACGGCGAGGTCCAGCACGTTGCCCTTCATGATGAATTCCTTGAAACCGTTGAGCATGTGCCCAGACTAGTGCTGCGGCGGGGCGGCCGGGCGCGCCCGCCGGAGCGCCGTCGGCGCTCCGGCGGACCGGGCCGGGCTCAGCCCGCCGCGGGCGGCGGGTAGCCGGCGGCGGGCGGCAGCCCGGAGAACTCCTCGAGCGTGGCGGCGCCCGAGCGCACGAGCGCCTGCGCCCGCTCGGGACCGAGGTAGCGCAGGTGCCACGGCTCGTACCAGTAGCCGGTGGTGCCGTGCTCCCCCCACGGGTAGCGGACCACGAAGCCGTGCTCCGGGCCGTGCTCGGCGACCCAGGCGGCGGTGGCCGTCCCGTCGAAGCACTCGCGCAGGTCGCACCCGGAGCCGTCGCCGACGTCCACGGCCAGACCCGTCTGGTGCTCCGAGTGGCCCGGGCGCGCGGAGACCGTGTCGGCGGACTCCTGTCCCTTCCGGGCGACCCAGCCCGCGTAGGTGCGGGACTGCTCGGCGAAGGACCGGTAGCCGGAGACGATCCGGATCGGCACCCCGTCCGCCCGGGCCGCGGCGAGCATGCCGCGTGCGGCCGCGGCCGCCTCGGGGCGCAGGCGGTGCCCCTCCACGTCCTCGAGGGCGGCGGGGGTCCAGTCCGCCGGGTCCAGGGGCCGGTGCTTGTTGACCACCACGGCGAGCGAGGCCGGGTCGCCGAGATCCGGGTCCTCCGGGGCGGGGCCGTCCGGGGCCGTCCCGCGCACCGGGGCCGACGGCGCCGTCCCGGGCCCGGGGGCGGGCGTGCCCGTCCCCGGGGTCGAGGCCGGGTCCGGGACCGACGCCGGGGCTGCCGCCGTGGTGCCGGCGGACGCCGGCGCGGGCGCGGGCGCGGAGCCGGGGCCCGGGGCGCACCCGGCCACGAGCAGCGCGGCGGCCGGCAGCAGGACGGCAGCGCGCAGGACCGCGGTGCGGTGGATGGCGGCGCGGAGGACCGCGGTGCGGGGGACGGCCGCGCGCAGGACCGCGGTGCGGGGGGCGGCGGTGCGGGGGGCCACCGGCGGGGCCGGCGTCGGTGCGGGCATCAGTTCTTGCGCAGCAGCACGCGCCGGATGGAGTGGTCCGAGTCCTTGGAGAGGATCAGCCGGGCGCGGCCGCGCGTGGGCTGCACGTTCTCGATGAGGTTCGGCTCGTTGATCCGCCGCCAGATGCCCGTGGCGGTGGCCACGGCCCTGGCGTCGGAGAGGTCCGCGTAGCGGTGGAAGTACGACCCGGGGTCGGCGAAGGCCGAGGAGCGCAGGGCCTGGAAGCGCTCCACGTACCACCGCTCGATGTCCGCGGGCCGGGCGTCCACGTAGATGGAGAAGTCGAAGAAGTCGCTCAGCGCCAGCGCGGCCCGGTCCCCGGGGCCCACCTTGGCGGGGGCCAGCACGTTGAGCCCCTCGATGATGACGACGTCCGGGCGGGTCACCACGACCTCCTCGCCGGGCAGGATGTCGTAGCTGTGGTGCGAGTACTTGGGGGCGCGCACCTCGGGGGCGCCGGACTTGATCTTCGCGACGAAGCGCAGCAGGGCGCGGCGGTCGTAGGACTCCGGGAACCCCTTGCGGTCCATGAGCCCCCGGCGCTGCAGCTCCGCGTTGGGGTACAGGAACCCGTCCGTGGTGATGAGCTGGACGTTCGGGGTCGACGGCCACCGGGACAGCAGTTCGCGCAGGAGCCGGGCGGTGGTGGACTTGCCGGCGGCCACGGACCCGGCGATGCCGATCACGAAGGGGGTCCGGGCGTGCTCCTCGCCGAGGAACGCGTTGGTCGAGGCGTTGAGCCGGTTCGAGGACTCGTCGTAGAGGGTCAGCAGCCGGGAGAGGGGGAGGTAGACCTCGCGCACCTCCTCGACGTCGAGCCGGTCGCCGAGGCCGCGCAGGTTCTCGATCTCCCGCGAGGTGAGGGGGACGTCGATCTCGTGGGAGAGCCTCGACCAGGTCTGCCGGTCGAGCTCCACGAAGGGCGAGGTGCGGTCGCTCAGCGTAGATGCGGTCATCGACCACAGTCTAGACCGCCCCCGGACACCGGCGGCGAACGCGCGACAGGCGGGATACCCGGGTGTAGATTTGGTCTCGACCCGGCACCGGCTGTGAGCTGCCTCACCGTGGTACGCCACACGGGCGCTCGGCCGCAGGAGCACCACCTCGTTCGAGAGTCAGGACAGCACCATGGCGACGGCAACGACCTCAGGGACCACAGCACCGGCGGGAGGGCGCTCGACCGCGGCGCGGGCGCACGTCCAGCGCTTCGGCACGTTCCTCTCCGGGATGATCATGCCCAACATCGGGGCGTTCATCGCCTGGGGCCTGATCACCGCGTTCTTCATCGAGGCGGGCTTCACCCCCTTCGGTCCGCTGGGCGGGTTCGGCGAGAACGCCGAGGGCGAGCCGTACACGGGCCTGGTGGGCCCGATGATCACCTACCTGCTGCCGCTGCTGATCGCCTACACGGGCGGGCGGATGGTCTACGACGTGCGCGGCGGCGTGGTCGGGGCGATCGCCACCATGGGCGTGATCGTGGGCACGGACATCCCCATGTTCATCGGCGCCATGCTGATGGGCCCGCTCACCGCGTGGGTGATGAAGAAGCTCGACAGCCTCTGGGACGGCAAGATCAAGCCCGGCTTCGAGATGCTCGTGAACAACTTCTCCGCCGGCATCCTGGCCGCCGTCATGGCGATCTTCGGGTTCTTCCTGGTGGGCCCGGCCGTGCTGGCCTTCTCCAACGCGGCCGCGGCGGCGGTGGACTTCCTGGTGACCCGGGGGCTGCTGCCGCTGACCTCGATCCTCATCGAGCCGGCCAAGGTGCTGTTCCTGAACAACGCGATCAACCACGGCATCCTCACCCCGCTGGGCACAGCCCAGGCCCTGGAGCAGGGCAAGTCCGTCCTCTTCCTGCTGGAGGCGAACCCGGGCCCCGGCCTGGGCATCCTGCTGGCCTACACGGTCTTCGGCCGCGGCGCGGCGCGGGCCTCGGCCCCCGGTGCGGCGCTGATCCACTTCGTGGGCGGCATCCACGAGATCTACTTCCCGTACGTGCTGATGAAGCCGGCGCTGATCCTGGCCGCGATCGCCGGCGGCATGACGGGCATCTTCACCCTGACCATCTTCGACGCCGGGCTGCGCGCCCCGGCCGCCCCGGGCTCGATCATCGCGGTCTTCGCCCAGGCCACCACCGACAGCTACGTGGGGGTCGCGATCGCCGTGACCGCCGCGACCGCGGTGTCCTTCTTCGTGGCCTCGATCATCCTCAAGGCCTCCAAGGACAAGGGGGAGGGCGACCTCACGGAGGCCACCTCCCGGATGGAGACCATGAAGGGCAAGAAGTCCTCCGTGGCCTCCGCCGTGGTCGGCACCAGCGGCGGCGCCGACACCGCCGGGGACGGGCCCCGGGAGCTGGCCGAGGGCGGGCCGGTGCAGCACATCGTGTTCGCGTGCGACGCCGGGATGGGCTCCTCCGCGATGGGCGCCTCCGTGCTGCGCAACAAGGTCAAGGCCGCCGGCTTCTCCGACGTGAAGGTCACCAACGCGGCGATCGCCAACCTCACCGACGACTTCGACATCGTGGTCACCCACCAGGACCTGGCCACCCGGGCCCGGCCCAAGGTGCCCAGCGCCGCGGTGGTGACCGTGGACAACTTCATGGGCAGCCCCCGCTACGACGAGATCGTCGAGGCCGTGCAGCAGCGCAACGGCGCGACGGTCCCCGCCGGCGGCGCCCCGGCCCAGGACGCCGCGGCCGGTGACCCGGACCGCGGCACCGCCCAGGACACCGCCACGACGGGCACGGCCGCCGCGACCGGGGCGGCCGCCGCGACCGGCGGTCCCGCGGCGGAGCCGGACGGCCCGGCCGGGGACGCGATCCTGACCCGGGACCGGATCGTGATGGAGGGCGGCGCGCAGAACGCCGCCCAGGCCATCGACGAGGCCGGCGGGCTGCTCGTGGCGGCCGGGGCCGTGACCGACGAGTACGTGACCTCCATGCACGAGCGCGAGGAGTCGGTGTCCACGTTCATGGGCAACGGCCTGGCGATCCCGCACGGCACCAACCAGGCGAAGGACAGCATCCGCTCCTCGGCCCTGTCGGTGGTGAAGTACCCGGAGGGCCTGGACTGGAACGGCAAGCCCGTCACCTGGGTGATCGGCATCGCCGGCAAGGACAACGAGCACCTGGCGATCCTGTCGCGGGTCGCGAAGATCTTCGGCAACAAGGAGAAGGTGCGCCAGCTCGACGAGGCGGGCACCGCCGACGAGGTGCTGGAGCTGCTGGGGAAGGTGAACGACTGATGAAGTGCGTCCACTTCGGAGCGGGCAACATCGGGCGGGGCTTCGTCGGCCTGCTCATGCACCGCTCCGGCTACGAGGTCGTGTTCGCCGACGTGGCGGCCCCGCTGATCGACGCGCTGGCCTCGACCCCCAGCTACACGGTGCACGAGGTCGGCGCCGGCTCCCGGGACACCGTCGTCGACGGCTACCGGGCGCTGAACTCGGCGGACGACCCGGAGGCGGTGGTCGCGGAGATCGCCACGGCCGACGTGGTCACCACGGCCGTGGGCGCGCACATCCTCCGCTTCGTGGCGCCCCTCGTGGCGCGCGGGATCGCCGCCCGCCCGGACGGCGCCTCCCCGGTCGCGGTGATGGCGTGCGAGAACGCCCTGTCCGCCACGGACCTGCTCGCCGAGGCCGTCCGCGCCGAGTACCCCGGTGACGACCTCGACCGGCGGGCCGTGTTCGCCAACACGGCGGTCGACCGGATCGTGCCCCAGCAGGACGGCGGGGGGCTCGACGTCGTCGTGGAGCAGTTCCACGAGTGGGTCATCGACCGCACCCCGTTCGGGGGACAGGAGCCGGCCATCGAGGGGGCGACGTACGTCGACGACCTCGTGCCCTACATCGAGCGGAAGCTGTTCACCGTCAACACCGGTCACGCCGCGTGCGCCTACTTCGGCTACCGCGCCGGCCGGCACCGGATCGCGGAGGCCATCGCCGATCCCGCCATCCGGGAGCGCGTCGCCGCCGCGCTCGCGGAGACGCAGGCGCTGCTCGTCGCCAAGCACGGCTTCGACGACCGGGAGCACGGACGCTACGTGGCGAAGATCCTCGAGCGCTTCGCCAACGAGCACCTCCCGGACACCGTCGAGCGCGTCGGCCGCGCCCCGCTGCGCAAGCTCGGCCGGCACGAGCGGTTCGTGGGACCGGCCGCCGAGCTGGCCGAGCGGGGCCTGGGCACCGACGGGCTGCGCGCGGCCATGGCGGCCGCCCTGCGCTTCGACCCGGCCGACGACCCGGAGGCCGTGCGGCTGGGCGAGATCCTCGACACGCTGGAGCCGGCGGACGCGGTCCGGGAGGTCACCGGGCTGGACGCCGGCCACCCCCTGTTCGCGCCGGTCGAGGACCTGGTGGCCGACGCCGTCCGGGAGCGCCGCGGCTGACCGGAGGGTCCGCGGACGGACCGGTCCGTGTCCCCAGAAGAGACGGGAACACGGCCCGGCCCGTCCGGTCCCGCACGCCCGGCCGGGCGAGATCCATGCGGTACTGTGAAGCGCATGTGTGGAATTGTTGGATATGTGGGCCCCTCCTCCCAGCGCACGGACGAGCGCGGCGCCGGGTCCGGGCACGACGCCCTGGACGTCCTGGTCGAGGGCCTGCGGCGCCTCGAGTACCGCGGCTACGACTCCGCGGGGGTGGCCGTCGTCTCGGACGGCACCGTGGGCTTCCGCAAGAAGGCCGGAAAGCTGCTGAACCTCGAGCAGGAGCTGCGCGACAGCCCGCTGCCCCGCTCCACGACCGGGATCGGGCACACCCGCTGGGCCACGCACGGCGGGCCCTCGGACGTCAACGCGCACCCGCACGTGGTGGACGGCGGCCGGCTCGCCGTGATCCACAACGGCATCATCGAGAACTTCGCCGAGATCAAGCGCGAGCTCGCCGAGAAGGGCCACTCCTTCGTCTCGGAGACCGACACCGAGGTGGCGGCCGTGCTCCTGGCCGACACGTACAACGACCTCGGGGACCAGGACCTCACCGCGGCCATGCAGGTCGCCTGCCGCCGGCTGGAGGGCGCGTTCACCCTCCTGGCCGTGCACGTCGACCACCCCGGGCGCGTGGTGGCGGCCCGGCGCAACTCCCCGCTGGTCCTCGGCCTGGGCGAGGGCGAGAACTTCCTCGGCTCCGACGTCTCCGGGTTCATCGACTACACCCGCAGCGCCGTGGAGCTGGGCCAGGACCAGGTCGTGTCCATCACGGCCGACGACTACGAGATCACCGACTTCCACGGCAACCGCGCCGAGGGCAAGCCCTTCCAGGTGCTGTGGGACGCGGCGGCCGCGGAGAAGGGCGGCTTCCCGTCCTTCATGGAGAAGGAGATCAACGAGCAGCCCGCCGCCGTGGAGCAGACCCTCATGGGCCGCACCGACCCGGACGGCAACCTGATCCTCGACGAGCTGAAGATCGACGAGGCCGTGCTCCGCGCCGTGGACAAGATCGTCGTCGTCGCCTGCGGGACGGCCGCCTACGCGGGGCAGGTCGCCCGCTACGCCATCGAGCACTGGTGTCGGATCCCCACCGAGGTCGAGCTCGCCCACGAGTTCCGCTACCGGGACCCCATCGTCAACGAGCGGACCCTCGTGGTCGCCCTGTCCCAGTCCGGCGAGACCATGGACACCCTCATGGCGGTCCGGCACGCCCAGGAGCAGGGGGCGAAGGTCGTGGCGATCTGCAACACCAACGGCTCCACGATCCCGCGCGAGGCCGACGCCGCGCTCTACACGCACGCCGGCCCCGAGATCGCGGTCGCCTCGACCAAGGCGTTCCTCGCCCAGATCACCGCCGCCTACCTCCTGGGCCTCTACCTGGCCCAGCTGCGCGGCAACAAGTACAAGGACGAGATCGGGGAGATCCTCGCCGAGCTCGACGCCATGCCGGCGAAGATCCAGCAGGTCATCGACGCCCAGGACGGGGTCAAGGCGCTCGCGCAGTCGATGCGGGACGCCGCGTCGGTGCTCTTCCTGGGACGCCACGTCGGCTTCCCGGTGGCCCTCGAGGGCGCGCTCAAGCTCAAGGAGATCGCCTACATCCACGCCGAGGGCTTCGCCGCCGGTGAGCTCAAGCACGGGCCGATCGCCCTCATCGAGGAGGGACAGCCGGTGTTCGTCATCGTCCCCTCCCCGCGCGGGCGCGACTCCCTGCACGCGAAGGTGGTCTCCAACATCCAGGAGATCCGCGCCCGCGGGGCCGTGACCATCGTCATCGCGGAGGAGGGGGACGAGGCCGTCGCCGACTACGCCAACCACATCTTCCGCGTGCCGCAGTCCCCGGTGCTGCTCCAGCCGCTGCTGACCACCGTCCCGCTGCAGATCTTCGCGTGCGAACTGGCCACGGCGAAGGGCTACGACGTCGACCAGCCGCGCAACCTCGCGAAGTCCGTGACCGTCGAGTAGACCGCGCCGCCGCACCGTCGGCCCGCCGCCCGGGAGGACCCGGGCGGCGGGCCGGCGGTCGTTAGGCTGGGACCATGATCATCGGCACCGGCATCGACGTGGTGGACATCGCCCGCTTCGAGGAACAGATCGCCCGCACCCCCGGCCTCGTGGCCCGGCTGTTCACCCCGTCCGAGCGGGACCTGCACGTGCGCTCCCTCGCCGCGCGCTTCGCCGCCAAGGAGGCGGCGGCCAAGGCGCTCAAGGCGCCGCCCGGCATGATCTGGCAGCACTGCTGGATCGAGAAGGACCCCTCCGGCGCCCCGGTGCTGTGCACCGAGGGGACGGTGGCGGAGGAGGCCCGCCGCCAGGGCATCGACCGCTGGCACCTGACCATGACGCACGACGGCGGTATCGCGATGGCCATGGTCGTCGCCGAGCGCACCGGGGACGGGGGACCGGCGTGATCGCGGCCTGGACCGGGGAGCAGGTCCGCGCGGCCGAGGCGCCGGCCCTCGAGCGGGGCGAGGGCCCCGCCCTGATGCGGCGCGCCGCCCACGGCCTGGCCCTGGAGTGCGCCCGGCGCCTGCGCGGGCGCCGGGGGCGGGTCGCCGGGGCCCGCGTCGTGGTGCTCGCCGGGACCGGCAACAACGGCGGGGACGGGCTGTGGGCCGGGGCTGAGCTGGCGCGCCGCGGCGCCGCCGTGCTCGCCGTGGCGGCCGGGGACCGGCTGCATCCCGAGGGGGCCGCGGCCCTCGCGGCCGCCGGGGGTCGCGTGCTGCGCGCCGGGGACCACACCCCCGGGGACGCGGCCGGGCACGTGCTGGGCGCCGACCTCGTGCTCGACGCCGTGCTGGGCACCGGCGCCCGGGGCGGGCTGCGCGGACCGGCGGCGGAGCTCGTCCGCGCCGTCCTGGACCGGTGGCCCGGCGAGGGAGGGCCGCAGATCGTGGCCTGCGACGTCCCCTCGGGCGTCTCCGCGGACACGGGGGCGGTGGCTGGGCCGGTGCTGCCCGCGGACGTCACCGTGACGTTCGCCGGGGCCAAGGCCGGGCTGTTCCTGCCGCCGGGGGACCGCTGGTGCGGCGAGGTGCGCACCGTGCTCCTCGGCATCGAGGACGCGCTGCCCGTCCCGGCCCTGCGGCGCCTGGGGCCCGGCGACGTCGCGGCGCTGTGGCCCCGGCCGGGCGCCGCCTCCCACAAGTACTCCCGGGGCGTGGTCGGCGTCGTCGCCGGCTCGCCCACCTACCCCGGGGCCGCGCTGATGTGCACGCGCGCCGCGGTGGACGCCGGCGCCGGCATGGTCCGCCACCTCGGCGACGCCGCGACCCGGTCCCTGGTGTGCCTGACCAGCCCCGAGGTCGTCGGCTCCGAGGACCACCCCGACGACGTCCACGTCCAGGCGTGGGTCGTGGGCCCCGGCGCCGTGGGCGACGCCGCCCAGGAGTCCCGGATCGGCGCCGTGCTCGCCGGGGGGCTCCCGGCGGTCGTCGACGCCGGCGCCCTCGACGCCGCGGCCCGGGCGGCCGCCGACGGGATCCTCGGCCCGGGCAAGGTGCTCACCCCGCACGCCGGGGAGCTCGAGCAGATCCTGGCCTGGCTCGCCGCCCTCGGCGGGGGCGGGGACGCGCCCGACCGGGCGGCGATCGAGGCCGAGCCCGCCCGGTGGGCGCGGGCGGCCGCGGAGGCCACCGGAGCCGTCGTCGTCCTCAAGGGAGCCACCACCCTCGTGGCGGCTCCCGACGGGACGCTGCTCTCCCAGGCCGACGGCAGCCCCTGGCTGGCCACCGCCGGCAGCGGGGACACCCTCGCGGGGATCATGGGTGCGGCGCTCGCGGGCTGCGCGGAGGACCCGGACGCCTTCGCCGCGGCGGGGGAGTGGGCGCGGGGGGAGAGCCGGCTCGCGGTGGCCGCGGCCCTCGCCGTGGCCGTGCACGGCTACGCGTCCCGGCTGGAGGGCCTCGGCCCGGTCCCGCCCACGGTGCTGTCCGCGAACGTGCGCACGGTGCTCCGCGCCGGCCGCTGAGGGGCGGCGCGGGCCGCCGCCGGTCGTCGGCGGGGCGGCCCCGGGGACCCGGGCCGCCCCGCGCCCGGCTAAGGTTGGTAGCACTTGCCCCATACCCAGCCCGCTGACGGTGACCCCTGCCCGGCGGTACGACAGGAGATCCCCTATGGAAGTCTGGCCAGGTCAGCCCTATCCCCTCGGCGCCACGTTCGACGGGACCGGCACGAACTTCGCGCTCTTCAGCGAGGCCGCCGAGAAGGTCGAGCTGTGCTTGTTCGACGAGGACGGCACGGAGACCCGCATCGAGGTCACGGCGCAGGACAGCTACGTCTGGCACTGCTACCTCCCGACCGTCCAGCCCGGGCAGCGCTACGGCTACCGGGTGCACGGGCCGTGGAACCCCGCCGAGGGACAGCGCTTCAACGCCGCCAAGCTGCTGCTTGACCCCTACGCGAAGGCCGTCTCCGGCCAGATCGACTGGGACCAGGCGCTGTTCTCGTACGACTTCGGCGACGAGGACTCGTTCAACGACGAGGACTCCGCCCCCCACATGATGATGGGCGTGGTGATCAACCCGTTCTTCAACTGGGAGGGCGACCGCACCCCGCGCACCCCGTACCACAAGTCGGTGATCTACGAGGCCCACGTCAAGGGCCTCACCCAGCAGCACCCCGACGTCCCGGAGGAGCAGCGCGGCACCTACGCCGGCGTGGCCCACCCCTCGGTGATCGCCCACCTGCAGAAGCTCGGCGTCACCGCCATCGAGCTCATGCCCGTGCACCAGTTCGTGCAGGACAGCACCCTGCTCGACCAGGACCTGCGCAACTACTGGGGCTACAACACCATCGGGTTCTTCGCCCCCCACAACGAGTACCACTCCACGAACGACCTCGGCGGCCAGGTGCAGGAGTTCAAGGCCATGGTGCGCGCCCTGCACCAGGCCGACATCGAGGTCATCCTCGACGTGGTGTACAACCACACGGCCGAGGGCAACCACATGGGCCCCACGCTGTCCATGAAGGGCATCGACAACCAGGCCTACTACCGGACGGTGGAGGGCGACCAGAAGTTCTACATGGACTACACGGGCACCGGCAACACCCTCAACGTCCGCCACCCGCACTCCCTGCAGCTGATCATGGACTCCCTGCGCTACTGGGTGACCGAGATGCACGTGGACGGCTTCCGTTTCGACCTCGCCTCCGCGCTGGCCCGCGAGTTCTACGACGTGGACAAGCTGGCCACGTTCTTCGAGCTCGTCCAGCAGGACCCGGTCGTCTCCCAGGTGAAGCTCATCGCGGAGCCGTGGGACGTGGGCCCCGGCGGCTACCAGGTGGGCAACTTCCCGCCCCAGTGGACGGAGTGGAACGGGAAGTACCGGGACACGGTGCGCGACTTCTGGCGCGGCGAGCCCGCGACCCTGGGCGAGTTCGCCTCGCGCATCACCGGCTCGGCGGACCTCTACGAGCACAGCGGCCGCCGCCCGTTCGCGTCGATCAACTTCGTCACCGCCCACGACGGCTTCACGCTGCGGGACCTGGTCTCCTACAACGAGAAGCACAACGAGGCCAACGGCGAGGGCAACAACGACGGCGAGTCCCACAACCGCTCCTGGAACTGCGGCGTGGAGGGACCCACGGACGACCCCGAGGTGCTCGCCCTGCGCTCCCGCCAGCAGCGCAACTTCCTCGCCACGCTGCTGCTGTCCCAGGGCACGCCCATGGTGCTGCACGGCGACGAGCTGGGCCGCACGCAGGACGGCAACAACAACACGTACTGCCAGGACAACGAGCTGTCGTGGATCAACTGGGACACCATGGACGGCCCGCTCACCGAGTTCGTCGCCGCCGT
Organism: Kocuria oxytropis; assembly: GCF_040981195.1. NCBI lineage: Bacteria > Bacillati > Actinomycetota > Actinomycetes > Micrococcales > Micrococcaceae > Kocuria > Kocuria oxytropis. Next base: position 241,852 of record NZ_JAVFXA010000005.1, read on the forward strand.
GACCCACCTGCGCCACGACCACCCGACGTTCCGCCGCTCCGAGTTCTTCGACGGCCGGCCGGTCGAGATGGACGCGGACGACACCGGCCGCCCGATGCCCGACATCGCGTGGCTGAACACGGACGGCGCCCCGCTCAAGCCCGCGGACTGGGACGAGCCCCTCTCCCGCTCCTTCGGGATGTGGCTCAACGGCAACGGCATCGCCGGCGTGGACATGCGCGGACGGTCCATCACGGACGTGAACTTCATCGTGTACTTCAACTCCAACCCGGAGCCCGTGAAGTGCAAGCTGCCGCCGGTGCGCTACGGCCGGCAGTGGGAGGAGGTCATCGACACCGCGGGCAAGTACGCCGACGGGCAGGTCCGCAAGGCCCGCTCCTCGATCGTGCTCGAGGGCAAGTCCATGGTCGTGCTGCGCGCCTACGAGACGCCGGAGGAGGAGCCCGACGCGTCGGTCGCCGCCTCCGTGGCCGCGTACGCGAAGGCGCCGCAGGACCAGTGACCCGACGCCCCGGCAGGCTGTCGGCCCGGACACGGGTCGACAGCCTGCTGGCGTTTCCGGGGCCGGGCGGACAGACTGGAGCGGTGCGCACACCGACATCGACCTACCGACTCCAGATCACTTCCGACCTGACGCTCGACCGCGCGGCGGGGCTCGTGGACTACCTCCACGACCTCGGCGCCGACTGGGTCTACCTCTCGCCGGTCCTGCGGGCCGTCGACGGCTCCGACCACGGCTACGACGTCGCGTCCCCCGCCGAGGTGGACCCGGTCCGCGGGGGCGCCGCCGGACTGAAGGCGCTCGCCGATGCCGCGCACGCCCGCGGCATGGGGGTGCTGGTGGACGTCGTCCCCAACCACCAGGGCGTCGCCGCCCCGGAGCAGAACCCCTGGTGGTGGTCGCTGCTGGGGCAGGGCCGGGACTCGCCGTACGCGAAGGCCTTCGACGTCGAGTGGGCGGCCGGCGGCGGCCGGGTGCTGATCCCCGTGCTGGGCGACGGCGACGACGAGCTCGCGCAGTTGCGGGTCGAGGACGGCACCCTGCGCTACTACGACAACGTCTACCCGCTGGCCGAGGGCTCGTGGGCCGAGGGCGACGACCCGCGGGACGTCCACGACCGGCAGCACTACGAGCTCGTGAACTGGCGCCGCGGCGACGCCGAGCTCAACTACCGGCGGTTCTTCACCGTGGCCACCCTCGCGGGCGTGCGGGTCGAGGACCCCGAGGTCTTCGAGGAGTCCCACGCGGAGATCAAGCGGTGGATCGACGAGGGCCTCGTCGACGGCCTGCGCATCGACCACCCCGACGGCCTGCGCGACCCACGGCAGTACCTCGAGCGGCTCAAGGAGCTCACGGGCGGCGCCTACGTGGTCGTCGAGAAGATCCTCGAGCCCGGCGAGCGGCTGCCGCGCGACTGGGCCACCGCGGGCACCACCGGCTACGACGCCCTCGGCGTGATCGACCGGCTGCTCACCGACCCGGCCGGGGAGTACGCGCTGACGAGCCTCGACGCCCGGCTGCGGGACGGCGAGCCCGTGCACTGGGACGAGCTGATCCACGGCACCAAGCGCGCCATGGCCGACGGCGCGCTGCTGGCCGAGGTCCGGCGCCTCGCCCGCCTCGTGCCGGAGGACGCCGGGACGGACCGGGCCGTGGCGGAGGACGCCCTGGCGGAGATCCTCGCGAACTTCCCCGTCTACCGCAGCTACCTGCCCCAGGGCGCCGAGCACCTGCGGGCCGCCCTGGACGCGGCCCGGGAGCGGCGCCCGGACCTCGCCGGCGCGATCGGGACCCTGGGCGGGCTGCTCGGGGTCGACGCCGCGGACGAGGCGGAGCTCGGGGAGCTCGCCCGGCGCTTCCAGCAGACCTCCGGGATGGTCATGGCCAAGGGCGTGGAGGACACCGCGTTCTACCGCTTCACGCGCCTCACGTCGCTGACGGAGGTGGGCGGGGACCCGTCCCACTTCGCCGTGACGCCCGAGGAGGCCCACGCCGAGCTCGCCCGCCGGGCCGCCGAGGAGCCCCTCGCCATGACCACGCTGTCCACCCACGACACCAAGCGCTCCGAGGCGGTGCGGGCCCGGATCACCGTGCTCGCCGAGGCCGGGGAGCAGTGGGCCGGGGTGGTCGGCACCGTGAAGAGGCTCGCCGGGGAGGCCGGGGCGCTGGTCGGCGACGGCCCGCTCGTCAACCTCGTGCTGCAGGCCGTGGTGGGCGCCTGGCCGCTGTCCCAGGAGCGGGCGCTGGACTACGCCCTCAAGGCGGCCCGCGAGGCCGGCAACTCCACGGCCTGGGTCGACGGGGACGCCGGGTTCGAGCAGCGGCTCACCCGGTTCGTGGAGCTCGTCTTCCACGACCCGCAGATGCGCGCCGTGGTCGAGGGCTTCGCCGAGCACGTCACCGAGGCCGGGTGGGCGAACGGGCTCTCCGCCAAGCTCGTGCAGCTCACCATGCCCGGCGTCCCGGACGTCTACCAGGGCTCCGAGCTGTGGGCCGAGTCCCTCGTGGACCCCGACAACCGCCGGCCCGTGGACTTCGACCGGCGGGCGGCCGCGCTGGCCCGCCTCGACACCCCCGTGGGCGGCACCGCGGACGGGATCCCCGCCGTGGGACCGGACGCCGCCGCCAAGCTGCTCGTCACCAGCCGCGCCCTGCGGCTGCGCCGGGACCAGCCCGGGCTGTTCACCGGCTACACCCCGCTCACCGCGGCCGGGCCCCTGGCCGGGCACGTGTTCGCCTTCGACCGCGGCGGCGCCGTGACCGTGGCGACCCGCCTGCCCCTGCGCCTCGCGGCCGCCGGCGGCTTCGACGGCGAGACCCTCGAGCTGCCCGCCGGCCACTTCGAGGACGTGCTGACCCGCCGCCCGCACTCCGGCACCGTCCCGCTGTCCCGGCTGCTGGCCGACTACCCCGTGGCGCTGCTGCGCCGGAAGGACTCCTGAACCTCCATGAACACCCGTGAGCACCTGAACCGCTTCGACGTCTGGGCCCCGCACGCCCGGGCCGTGACCGTGCGGATCGAGGGCGAGGACCACGAGATGGTCCCCGCCGCGGCCCTGCCCGCGGACTCACCGGCCGGTGCCGCGGCGCGCCGCGACGGCTGGTGGACCCTGCCCGACGACGCCGACGTCCCCGGCGGCACCGTGCGCTACGGCTACCTCCTGGGCAAGACCTTCGACGAGGGCACCCCGGAGGAGCGCTCCCAGGTCTCCGAGGTCCTGCCGGACCCGCGCTCCCGCCGCCAGCCCCAGGGGGTGCACGACCTCTCGTGCACGTTCGACCCCTCCGACCACCGGTGGGGCGACACCGCGTGGACCGGCCGGACCCTGGCCGGGTCCGTGGTCTACGAGCTGCACGTGGGCACGTTCACCCCCGAGGGCACCCTGGACGCGGCGGTCGAGCGGCTCGGCCACCTCGCCGACCTGGGCGTGGACTTCGTGGAGCTGCTGCCCGTCAACGGGTTCAACGGCGAGCACAACTGGGGCTACGACGGCGTCCTCTGGTACACCGTGGACGAGTCCTACGGCGGGCCCGCCGCCTACCAGCGCTTCGTGGACGCGTGCCACCAGCAGGGCATCGGCGTGATCCAGGACGTGGTCTACAACCACCTGGGACCCTCCGGGAACTACCTGCCGCTGTTCGCCGACTACTTCAAGCCGGGCTCCAGCACCTGGGGCGACCTCATCAACCTCGACGGCTGGGGCTCCGACGGCGTCCGGGACTACATCCTGGACAACGTGGAGATGTGGCTGCGCGACTACCACGTGGACGGGTTCCGCCTCGACGCCGTGCACGCCCTGCAGGACCACCGCGCCGTGCACATCCTCGAGGAGATCGCCGAGCTCGTGGAGCGCGTGGGCGTGGAGACCGGCAAGCCCCTGTTCACGATCGCGGAGTCCGACCTCAACGACCACCGGATGATCACGCCGACCACGGCCCACGGCCTCGGCATGACCGCGCAGTGGCTCGACGACTTCCACCACGCCGCCCACGTGGCGCTCACGGGGGAGACGCAGGGCTACTACGCGGACTTCGCCGCCCTCGGCACCCTCGACAAGGTGATGCGGGACGCGTTCTACCACGACGGCACCATGTCGGTCTTCCGCGGCCGCCACCACGGGCGGCCGGTCGACAAGCAGCGGGTGCGCCCGTGGCAGTTCGTGACCTGCATCCAGAACCACGACCAGATCGGCAACCGCGCCGCGGGGGACCGGATCAGCGCGAGCCTCACGACCGACCGGCTCGTCCTGGGCGCCGCCCTGCTGCTCACCCAGCCGTTCACCCCCATGCTGTTCATGGGCGAGGAGTGGGGCGCGTCCACCCCGTGGCAGTTCTTCACCGCCCACCCCGAGCCCGAGCTGGGGGAGGCCGTGGCCCGGGGCCGGAAGGCGGAGTTCGCGTCCATGGGTTGGGACGAGGGCACGGTCCCCGACCCGCAGGCCCCCACCACGTTCACCGACTCGAAGCTCGACTGGGACGAGGCCGGCCGGGACGGCCACGCCCGGGTGCTGGCCGCCTACCGCGAGCTCATCGCGCTGCGCCGCTCGGTGCCCGAGCTCACGGACCCGCGCTTCGACACGATCGGCACCGACCTCGACGAGGACGCCCGCTGGTTCGTGCTGCGCCGGGCCACGGCCCCGGGCTCCGCCCACGGCGTCGCGGTGCTGCTGAACTTCGGCGCCGAGCCGGCCCGGGTCCCGTTCCCCGGCCGCCCGGACGCCGAGGTGCTCTTCCGCTCCGGCGAGGTGTCCCTCACGGAGGGCGGCGGCGGCGGCCTGGCCGCGCTGCCCGCCCACGGGGCGGCCGTGCTGCGCTACTGAGCCGCCGCACCCGCCCGCCGCACCCGCCCACCGCACCGTTCCCCGACCCCGAAAGGCCACCGTGCGCACCTACGGACCCGACGTCCACTACCTCCCGGCCGAGGACCGCTACGAGACCATGCCGTACCGCCGTGTCGGCGACTCCGGGCTCAAGCTGCCCGTGATCTCCCTCGGGCTGTGGCACAACTTCGGCGACGACAAGCCGCTCGCCACCCAGCGTGCCACGCTGCGCCGGGCCTTCGACCTGGGCGTCACCCACTTCGACCTCGCCAACAACTACGGCCCCCCGGCCGGGGCCGCGGAGCTGAACTTCGGGCGGATCCTGGCGCAGGACCTCGCGCCGTACCGGGACGAGCTCGTGATCTCCTCGAAGGCCGGCTGGACCATGGGTCCCGGCCCGTACCACTTCGGCGGCTCCCGGAAGTACCTGGTGTCCTCCCTGGACCAGTCCCTGCAGCGGATGGGCCTGGACCACGTGGACATCTTCTACCACCACCGCCCGGACCCGGACACCCCGCTCGAGGAGACCATGCGGGCCCTCGACCACATCGTGCGCTCCGGGCGGGCCCGGTACGTGGGCGTCTCCTCCTACAACGCCGAGCTCACCCTGCGCGCCCAGCAGATCATGCGGGAGCTGGGCACGCCGCTGCTGATCCACCAGCCGTCCTACTCGATGCTCAACCGGTGGATCGAGTCGCCGGGCCCGTCGGGGACCTCCCTGCTGGGGGCCCTGACGGAGGCGGGGATGGGCTCGATCGTGTTCTCCCCGCTGGCCCAGGGCATGCTCACGGACCGCTACCTCCAGGGCATCCCGGAGGGCTCCCGGGCCGCGGCGGAGAAGTCCCTGGACCCGGAGTGGCTCACCGGCACGACCCTGGAGAAGGTCCGCGGTCTGCACGGGATCGCGGAGGGGCGCGGGCAGAGCCTGGCGCAGATGGCGATCTCGTGGGTGCTGCGCGAGCAGGCGGACGGCCAGGTGAGCACCGCGCTGGTGGGGGCCTCCTCGCCGGAGCAGCTCGAGGACAGCGTGGGCGCCGTGCACCACCTCTCGTTCACCCCGGAGGAGCTGGAGGCCATCGACCGGCTCGCCACGGACTCCGACATCAACATCTGGGCGGGCGCCCGGGACTCCAAGACCGCGTGAGCGGCGGGACCCGGTAGCCGTGGAGGCCTCGCAGTACCTCGCGCTGCTCGGACTGTGGATCGCCGGGATCGTCGCCCCCGGCCCCGACGTGCTGGTGATCCTGCGCAACGCGTCGCTGGGCTCCCGGGCGGCCGGGGTGCTCACCGCGGTGGGGGTGATGACCGGCAACCTCGTGTGGATCACGCTCTCCCTCACGGGGGTGACCGTCCTGATCGGCCAGGCGGACGGCGTCCAGCGCGTCATCCAGGTGGCGGGCGCGCTGTTCCTCGGCTGGCTGGGGGTCAGCGGGATCCGGGCGGGCCTCGCCGCGCGCGCCGTGCCCGCCCGGATGCCGGCCGCGGGGGGCGGGCCCGGGACGGTCCCCGCGGAGCCGCCGCCGGGGCGCGCCGTCACCCCCGGGCGAGGCTTCGTGCTGGGGCTCGTGACGAACCTCTCCAACGCGAAGGCGATCATCTTCTTCGTGGCGCTGTTCGCCAACGTGGTCCCGGCGGGCGCCCTGTGGTGGGAGACGGCCCTGGTCTTCGCGCTGCTCGTGGCCGTGGGCCTCGCCTGGTTCACCGCGGTCGCGTGGGTCGGCTCGGTCCAGCGGCTGTCCGCGGGCTTCCGGCGGCACGGCACCGCCGTGGAGCTCGCCGCGGGCGCGCTGTTCCTGGTGCTCGCGCTCGGGCTGCTGCTCAGCGCCCTGTGAGCCCGGCGGGCCCGCCCGGCCGAGGCCGCTCCCGGCGGGCACTAGACTGGAGCGCTGGGTCCCGCCCGGCACCGTGCCGGGCACCCGTGCGGGTGTCCGCCCGGCGCGCGCCGGGGACGGCACCCCGACGATCTGACAAAGGAGTCCCGTGTCCCATCCCATTCGCGTGGCCGTCGCCGGTGTCGGCAACTGCGCCTCGTCGCTGATCCAGGGCGTGCACTTCTACGCCGATGCCGACCCGGCCGCTTCCGTGCCGGGGCTGATGCACGTGGTCTTCGGCGACTACCACGTGTCCGACGTGCAGTTCGTGGCCGCCTTCGACGTCGACGCCGCCAAGGTCGGCGTGGACCTGTGCGAGGCGATCGGCGCCTCGCAGAACAACACCATGGTCTTCGCCCAGGTCCCGCACACCGGGGTCACCGTCCAGCGCGGGCCCACCCTGGACGGGCTGGGCTCCTACTACCGGGAGATCGTCGAGGAGTCGCAGGAGCCGCCGGTGGACGTCGCGCAGGCGCTGCGGGACGCGCAGGTCGACGTGCTGGTGTCCTACCTGCCGGTGGGCTCGGAGGAGGCCGACCGGTTCTACGCCCAGGC